>NZ_CAWUGZ010000083.1:0-39365 GCF_963921845.1 Commensalibacter sp. Nvir
ATTTAGGATTGTTTATGTCGCTTATTACAACGATTCAATCGGATGAAATGCATTTAAGCAAATCCTTTCGGCGCATTGCCAACCTCATTTTAAAAGAACCACAGCTTTTTATGAGTAAAACAGTGCGGGAACTTTCTAGGATCGCTGGAGTTAGCGAGCCGACATTAATTCGCTTTTGCCGACATTATAAGTATAGCGGAGTACCAGAGTTTCGTATTGCCCTCGCTTTGTCGCAGGCTGCACACAGACCGATTGATGCCAACAGTTATTTTGAGCCGTCTGTAGAAGATAAAACCATTGTCAACCGTACAGCCAAACGTTCAATTGCAACCTATGCTGCTGATTTAGTTGAAGAAAATCAATCAATTATTCTTGATTCTGGCTCGACCACCTGGTTTATGGCTGAAGCCTTGTGCAATTACCCACCGCTTACCATTCTGACAACGGGGCTCAATATCGCACAGGTCTTGCGCAGTTCCCACCAACATACCATTATTCTTCCTGGTGGCACATTACGACCAGAATCTATGTCCTTGGGTGGACGAATGGTTGAAACTTCGCTCAGCACCATGCATTTCGACATTGCCTTTATCGGCAGCGACAGCATAGATCCTAAAATTGGACTTAGCACATTTAACGAAAATGAAGCCCATCAAACGTTAGCGATGATCCGTGCCAGTAAAAAAATTGTGGTTCTGGCTGATTCCAGCAAATTTAACACAGCCGCCTTACACAAGATCTGTTCTCTCGACCAAGTCGCGACCCTTATTTCAGATAATAATTTACCCTTAACAACCCAACACGCCATACGTGACGCAGGCGTTGAGCTTATCTGCGTTCCATTTTTGCCACAAGGAAAAACACTATGAGTCTTACCCAACCAATATCCAAAGCGAACCATTGCCTAACCATAAACGAAATTATGTCACAACCTTCGGTCTGGCGCAAATTTGCAGAACAAAATCTGCCGCAATGTGCTGAAATACGTTCGTGGATTAATGCGCGCAAGCCAAAAGAAATATGGCTCTGCGGTGCTGGAACATCCGCGTATATTGGACAGATTCTTTGTGGCTATTTTTCGCAACATAGCTCGATCCTATACCGTCATATCCCTACAACGGATTTGGTTTCAACACCCAATTTATACGTGCATCAATCTGCCCACATATTAGTTGTCTCTTTTGGTCGGAGCGGTAACAGTTCAGAATCCATAGCAGCCCTTGACTTGCTTGACAAATTCCTTCCCAAGGCTGACCGATTAAATATTACTTGCAACGCAAAAAGCGCACTAGCAACGCGTACGCATAGCGGAACAGGTCAACAACAAACACTTATTCTACCTGATAGTGCGCACGATCAGGGGTTTGCAATGACAGCCAGCTTTACCACCATGGTGCTTGCTGCCCTTGCCTGCTTTGATCCTCTTCACTCAAAAATGGCAAAGACAGCTATTATGCAACTGGCTGAACAAGGTGAAACCCTGCTTGACAAGCCGTTAACTAAATTAATTGATAGCAAGCTTGCCTCTTGCCCTGAGCGTGCTATTTTTCTTGGTTCTGGCAGCCTACTGGGCGTTGCACGCGAATCAGCTCTAAAGGTTTTAGAGTTGACAAAGGGGAAAATAGCAACCCTTTGGGAAAGCTCGCTTGGGTTTCGTCACGGACCAAAATCAATTATTAGTGATAAAACTATTATTTTTGCCAATCTATCGCTGAACCCCTATACACAATTGTATGATCTGGATATGATTAATGAATTAAAAACCCAATTTCCTGATATAACCCTTATTACACTAGGCTCAATTACGACAAAAGCTGATATCATTTTCAATCCCGTTTACAATGACTGTTGGAGCAGTGTCCTTTACGTTCTGACCCCTCAATTGGCTGCTGCTCATTGGGGATTAAAACTTGGTATTCACATCGACACCCCTTTTGCCGGCGGAGAGCTTAATCGCGTTGTTTCAGGTGTTAAAATTTACCCTTATGCTAATGAGGACAATTAATGTATGGTGGAATTGACCTTGGTGGTACGAAAATAGAAGCGTGCCTGCACGACAATAGCTTTAATGCGCTCGAACGACGACGTGTACCTACTCCCAGCACTTACCCTGAACTCCTTAAGGCCCTTAGCGATCAGGTTAAGTGGCTAGAGCAAGTATCTACCTATGTTGATTTACCCATAGGCATAGGTATTCCCGGCCTGATCGACGCCCATACGGGCCTTGCGTATGCGGTTAATTTGTGTGCCATGGGTAAGCCTTTGGCAAACGATTTAGCACAGCATATCGGCAAAACTGTGCCCATTGAAAATGACTGTAGATGCTTTGCGCTTTCTGAGGCCAATGGCGGTGCAGGCAGCCACAGCATCAGCACGTTTGGCTTAATAATCGGTACAGGTGTTGGCAGCGGACTATGCCTTAATGGTAAGCTTTATAATGGGTGGAGTGGCGGTTGTGGCGAAGTTGGTCATATGGGCATTCCTGCCCATATTGCATCAGCCTTTAACCTTCCTCTTTTTAAATGCGGTTGTTCACGAACAGGCTGTTATGAAGCCTATATCGGGGGTGCTGGTATTACACGTTTGGGACAATATTTATGCAATATTCCTTTCAATGGTAAAACTTTGGCCATAGCTCTTGCAGCCAAGGACCCGCAAGCGCAAAAAGTAATTGCAGCTTGGGCTGCTATTGCTGCTGAGCTAATACAAACCATACAAGTAACGTTCGATCCGGAATGCATTGTCCTTGGAGGCGGCTTGAGCCTTTTGCCCAATATTAATCAAATTATTACCGAAGCATTCAAACAGGTTAAGCTGACTTCAACACGAATGCCATTAATTACCATTGCACAATTTGGCGACAGCAGCGGTGTGCGCGGGGCGGCTATGCTAACAAATAAAATATAAACCTTGGAAAGATGTATGAAACGGCTATACGAGCTTATACAACTGAATGGATCGCACAAATCCAAAGCCGTTACATCAATAAATCTTTCAGGGTATAATGAACGAATGGCTTTCTTTCATCCTGGTGCACAAAAAAACAAATGGATGTCAATTAAAGTTATCACCCACCGAGTTAACCCGTTCAGCGCCTATAGTCGCACGGAACCTAATGGTTTTATCGCCTATGGCTTCACACTTTTTGACCAACCAAATCTGAAGCGTGCCCAAGTTTATTATGATGATTACTTAAGACTAAGAGCCTGTCATAATAAAAATATCAAAAACATGATCAAAAAAGTTAAGAAGGTGCCTAAGGCCTATGTTGACACGAACTTGAACAGCATTCATCTCGACTGTTTCGGAGCCTGTCAAAGAGAAGAAGCGCAAGGAAGAAATGCTTTTAAGGCTTTACCCGTTTGCGAATCAACAATAGTATGCAAGCGAGCTACTCACGATCCATCACCATTCAACTATGTTACGAGCGCGGAAGTATCGCGCGCTGATGGCACGAAAAATCCACATGATCAAGTAAGTATAGTCCCAGCACATACAACAAAAAATATCATAATTAGGCATAAACAATTCTTTGGAGACAAAGTGTTACAGGCAAGCTTTGAACAGAGGGTTGCACAACCAAGCTTACAATCTAACGTAGATTTTATTGGCCATATTGATTGCAATAGCTTAAGTGACCCTAAATATGCGCTCAGTCATGACCCCTTATGGGAATTTGATACTCATTTTACCCATTACCAAGATGGTAATATTTTTTTCCAATCAGCAAAACGTCTCTTTGCTCTTTTAAAAATCGGGTCTGCCCTGACGTTTGCTTATCGACGTGCCATTGACGCACTTTGTATGTTTTTAGGAGTTCAATTTTCCTACCTATCGCTGCAAAAAAGCATAAAGCAAATGATAGGAGTTATTCCATTTTATTGGCAATCCTATTACCATACAGCTAAATATAAAATCAAAACGTTGATGGCTTTCAGTTTCCGAGCTTGTATCCGTTCTCATTGGAATCAGCCCCAAACGGCCGTGACCGTGAAGGGTAATGAACAAGTTTTTAACCGTTACTCGTCGGAAAAGCGTAGTTTACACCAATATTTTAGGGAAGATATCTTTGCTCCTCTTAAAAAATTTATGTACGGTTACGATTACACCCAACAAATCTCTAGTAAGAACAGACACAAACTGCGCTTTTACCGTATCGAACCGTTGCCCCCACTATGAGGAAACATTATGCCAATAAAATACAGCTACAATACGCATGAATCTTGGTGGCTTAGCCCATCATCCCTCTTTGATGGCTATGTTTGGCAGCATGATATCGCTTTCAAAATTAGTCATGATACTATCACGACGATTGCACCCAAATGCACAATCCCGACCGATGACCCTATTATGACGACTGATCTTATAGCTTGTCCTGGTTATGTGGATCTGCAGGTTAATGGAGGTGGCGGTGTTATGTTTAATAATGAGCCTTCACCAGCAGGATTACAAACCATTGGCCGAGCCCATTTAAAATATGGTACAACCTCATTTCTTCCCACTTTTATTACTGATACCTCCGATAAGCTGGATCTAGCCGCTGATGCTGTTATAAAAACCATAGGTCAGCACGGTGTCATTGGTATGCATATTGAAGGTCCTCATATCAATATGCTACGCAAAGGTACTCATAATGGTGAGTTTATTCGCCCCTTTGATGAACGTACGCTGGCAACATTAGAGCGCCTGCGAACAAATAAGGTGCCGACCATGATAACCTTGGCCCCCGAATGTTTACCCGACTTTACGATCATTGCTCTACTTGTTGCCATGGGGGTTGTTGTTTCAGCCGGCCACACGGATGCCAATGGCGAGCAGATCCGTACGGCTCTTCATCAAGGGCTCTCATGCTTTACTCATCTTCATAATGCCATGACGCCAATGACATCACGTGAACCTGGTGTTGTTGGAATGGCTTTGGCCAGCCATGCATGGTGCGGTATAGTTTGCGACGGCTATCACGTATGTGATACAAGCCTTGCTGTTTCAATTCATGCCAAAGAAAAATCCCAACGCATGTTTATTGTGTCGGATGCCATGTCAACCGTTGGCGGGCCATCATCTTTCATCTTGTATGGTGAAGAAATTTTCGTAAAAGACGGTCGTCTTATTAACCGACAAGGCTCTTTAGCGGGTGCCCATATCACTATGGCACAATCCGTTCACCACCTTATCAGTCAACTTGGCCTTGCCCCCGGACAGGCCATTGCTATGGCAACATCAACGCCAGCAGATTTATTATCCGTAGCCAATACTAGAATAGGCAAAATAAGTATCGGTGGCAAAGCCAATATCGTTTTACTGAAAAAAGACTGGAGTATCGTACAAACGATCTGCAACGGGCAATATATTGATACAGAAAAAAATCCAAATTCCACCCCTAACATCTCGAACACTTAACAACAGTTAACATATTCTTCAGGTATTAAGTTTCATCAATGCCAATAAAGAGGTTTTGACAATAGTCAGACCCTTTAGAGGTGATAAATCCATTTTCTTTAGGCTAATTTAAAACCTCAAAACTATATCCATTTGAACTTAAAAATTATCTTTGTGTATTGAATAAAAAAGAAAAAAATCGTTGAAATAAAGGCAGTGTCGCAAATATTATTCATGAATGATGGTAACAAATTTTCAAGAAGATACGTTTCTTAAATTCTTAATCTGATTGTATTCGAAAACATTAGTGTTGCTGTGCATTTACTCCTAAATTAACTTATAAAAAGCGTTGCTCTATTTCCTAAAGTTTTTCTATTCATTAATTTTAAAAAACCAATTCTGAATCATACAAAATTATTGTATTCAACGATATGGCTGGATTTTTTAATCAGCAAGGGTAATGTTTACCATTTTGTAAAGTTTTTAGTTATCGCGCGTTAAAAAAGTAAATTCATGTTACGATAACCCAATTTTTCATACATAGTTTTTACATTAAATAGTGTTATTGTGAAATAACGTAAAATTTCATAGGCTTCATTGGATATAATTTTAGTTTTTTTAAACGATGCCATAAATTATTCTATGAAAATTTTTCTAATTTATAATGCTTTTGCCTAGGAATAAATTAAAGCTATTTGATTTTGAATGGATCAGACACCTATTAAGTTTGTTTTATTATTTAATTTCTAGTGCTACGTAACCTGTACTTTTTACCCCTCTTAGCCTTGCTTACATATAACGCAACTTAAGAAGTCTTTTACTGTTTTAAATATGATCTTTTTGATCAACTGAAGCGCGCAAAATGAACACCATCGTCTAAAATCACTAAGCCTTATACCCCTAGTGGGGGATAAGCCGATACATTTCATTGGTTATAAAATACGGATATTTATTTAAGTAAACTAGTTATTTCCCTTAATGCCTTAAATGCAACTGTGTTTGAGTCTAAAACAATAATCAATAGCTTCAGTTTGCCTCCTTTTCCTAGCAATTTTAGAAGGATTTAATTTAGGTTTTGCGAATGTTCGATCCTTATTCACACGTCAAAACTCATAAGACCATTATAATACAATCCCTGTGAGAAAAGATTTTAACCTAAGGCGGAATAATCTATTTATTTTTTAAATCAGAGCCTTCATTAAAAATCATGCAGAATGGGTAAATTTTGTCATTTTACCGTTAACGAGTTTCAACAACGCATTTAACTTTGAAATAATATATATTCAATCGAATATGCTCTAAACTCATCAAACGAACGATACCAAGAATTTCGAGTTTTGAAATTGGAATTAACTCTTTTAAATATTGTTTATTTTTCTTAACGTTCGATGGGATTAAGAAATAAGATAATTAAGTGTATGAAAAGCAATTGATCTTTTCTTACCACCTGTGATACTTGAAAACAAAACTCATAGTATTATTTGAAGTATAAATTCTGTGAACTCAAGACGATGTCTGTGTTAACACAATTTTCACGTTCGCTTACAACAAAGCGTTACTTTAGCCTTCACTAACAATTTTTTTGGATCCTTTTAAAATGAAAAAGCTTGCTTCTTCTCCTTTGGCTGAACCCTTGGCCAATTTACCCCCCCTCCGAGGTGTAAAGCTTGCATCCTTAGAAGTAGGGCTAAGGTACAGTGGAAGGCACGATGTAACACTTATGGAGTTTATTTCTGGTACAACGGTAGCAGGCGTGTTTACCAAAAATCAGTGTCCTGGAGTTCCGATTGATTGGTGTAAAACAATTTTACCTAAGGGTAAAGCAAGGGGTTTATTGGTTAACGCGGGCATAGCGAACGTATTTACAGGAAAAGCAGGATTGGAGGCTGTTCATAACTGTGCAGAGGCAACGTCTAAGATGCTGGATTGTGCCAAAGAAGAAATTTTTATTGCCTCTACAGGTGTCATTGGGGAACAACTCCCCTATAAAAAAATAATAGATAAGTTGCCTGTTTTATACGATCAACTTAACGAAAACTATTGGCCCCAGGCGGCAGAAGCGATTCTAACCACCGATACCTTCAGCAAAGGGGCTTATATTCAAACGAAAATAAACAATGAAACCGTTACAATACAAGGGATTGCAAAAGGGAGCGGTATGATTGCGCCAGATATGGCAACCATGCTTGCGTTTGTGGTTACCGATGCTAAATTACCTGCCACTGTTCTACAATCGCTCTTATCTGACAAAGTTAAAACAACATTCAACGCTATTACCGTCGATTCAGATACCTCGACGTCTGATACGTTACTTTTGTTTGCAACGGGTGCGGCTGGCAACGAATCTATATCTCATCCTGACGATGAAAAATTAATTGACTTTAAAAATGCTTTAGAAATCGTATTACGCAACCTGGCATTATTGGTGGTTAAAGATGGCGAGGGAGCAAGTAAATTAATTGAAATCACAGTTGAAGGCGCAGCAACCTGTGATTCTGCTTTCAAAATCGGCATGGCTATAGGAAATTCACCCTTGGTAAAAACGGCTATCACGGGTGAAGATGCAAATTGGGGCAGAGTTATCATGGCAGTAGGGAAAGCAGGAGAACCTGCAAACAGAGATACATTATCGGTCGCCATTGGAAATGTATGGGTTGCCAAAGAAGGAAGTGTACTCGAGAACTACAATAAACAAGCGGTTGAAGAACATATGAAACAAGATACGGTTCAAATAAAAGTAAATTTAAACCTTGGTTCAGGCACTTCACGAGTATGGAGCTGCAATCTCACCAAAGGGTATATTGACATCAATGGAAGTTATTTGCGCTCTTGATTTTATCCATTTCTGGTTCCAAATATTATGAATGGTAATGAAACCCCTTCCATACTTGAATCGCATTTTTCGGAAGAAGAAAAGCTTCGTGTGCTGGCAAAATCCGCCCAGTTTTCCCCTCCCTCATCGTTGCACCCCGATGGTCGTCATGAATTGGTGGGTTTAACCCGTCAAGAATTGCAAGAACTTTTAATAAGCATGGGTGAAAAATCTTTTAGAACAAAGCAATTGTGGCACTGGATTTACCATAAAGGGGTAACTGATTTTTCTTTAATGAGCTCAATCAGCAAATCTTTACAAAAAAAACTTTCGGAACGTTGTGTCATAAGCCGCCCTCATTTGGTTGTACAACAAACGTCACAGGATCAAACGCGAAAATTCCTTTTTCGCTTTCGTGATGGACAAGAAGCTGAAACCGTTTATATACCCGACCGCAGAGAAGATCGAGGGGCGGTATGCATCTCTTCACAAGTGGGTTGCACGTTATCGTGCCGCTTTTGCCATACAGGTACGCAACGCTTGGTTCGTAACCTTAGTTCTGCAGAAATTATTGGTCAATTTATGGCAGCGCGAGACAGCTATAACGAATGGCCCACGCCCACCACAGACAAACCCCGTTTGCTTTCCACCATTGTATTAATGGGCATGGGCGAACCTCTTTATAATTATGAAAATATTGCCAAAGCGATGCGCATTGCTATGGATGATGAAGGAATAGGCATTTCTAGGAGAAGGATCACCCTATCAACGTCTGGGGTGGTTCCTCTTATTGATCAATGTGGAAAAGATCTCGCGGTTAATTTGGCTATATCGCTTCATGCTGTTAACGACGATTTAAGGAACGAGTTGGTTCCTTTAAACAGAAAATATCCGTTAAAAACCGTTTTAGACGCTTGTCGACGCTATCCCAGCGCAAGTAATTCCCGAAGAATTACATTCGAATATATTATGTTAAAAGGTATAAACCGATAGTATAAACGATGCCAAAGAGTTAGTACGCTTGTTAAAAGGGATTCACGCCAAGGTTAATTTAATCCCCTTTAATCCTTGGCCAGGCAGTCAGTATATGCCTTCACCAATAGAGCAGGTTCAAAAATTCGCTGAGGTTGTTTTAAAAGCAGGTTATTCCTCCCCGATACGAACCCCTCGAGGAAAAGACATTCTAGCAGCCTGCGGACAGTTAAAAACTGAAAGTCAACGCCTTAAGCTAGGGAATGCGTAATATTCTTATATTTATTATGAATTCCTTGATTGTATACGTATTCTAAGTTTGTTTGTTCCAGTTGTATGCAACTATCTTTAAATTTAATCCCCCTACCGACGAACGCAATGATGAGCTAAATCAATGATTGTAAATCCCAAACGTGGCCTTCTATTAATTATAAAAGGCAGTTTAAAACCACTGATTATCTTATTTATATGGGACATGCTTGTTGTCATGACCTATAAATTATTTCATTATATGTGGTTTGATCAATCCACTTTACCAATCGCTTTGATTGGCTCTGTTCTCGTATTATTTATGAATTTTCGCAATAATGCCGCCTACAATCGTTGGTGGGAAGCACGCTCTCATTGGGGGCTTATTACCAATAATTGCCGGTCATTTTCTAGACAATGCATGACTATTCTTAATGCTCATCCTAATTTAACGCGTGCTATTGCGGGATATGCTTATGTATTGGCTTGCCATCTCAGAGGAAAAGATGCTCTAGAAAGCGATAATGTAAAAAGAATTTTGCCCCCTCCAATCCAAAAATATATCAAAGGTTTGCGCAACCAGCCCAATGGGGTCTTATTTCAAATTGGATTGATGGTGACCCAAGAAATAAGTACTAAAAAATACGTTGATGGGGCGCTTCATTCCCAAATTGACCGCATATTGTCCGATATAGCCAATGCGCAAGGTGCTTTAGAACGTATAAAAAACACACCCCTCACCATTCAATTTTCGGTATTACCCCGTTTTTTTACAGAAATTGTTTGTGTTATTTTACCCTTTTCCATGGTCGATACCCTGGGCTGGATGACGCCTTTGGGTTCAACGCTTGTTGGTTTTTTATTTATCGCTCTGGATAAAATTGGCAGCGAACTGCAAAATCCATTTGATAAAAGCCCTCATGCGTTGCCTATGTTGACCATGACCAGAAGTTTAGAGATTGATCTACTCGAACAAATTGGTGATCCCACTGGATCCCCCATTACGCCCATAGACGGTATACAGTGGTAATAAAAAATAATAAATTTCACTTTAACGTCATAAAATTTTCGTGACGTTTAATGAAAAATCTGATAGTGTTAAAGTATGAATATATTCCGAAATCCCCCTAAAGGCCGCATCACTGATGAAATGGCGCGCGCAGCTGTTGCCAAAACCGCTGCTCAACAAGTTAATCATAAATCTTCATTGCCTTTCCAAGAAGGCGATGCCATCGTTTATGCCGCGCACGGTGTTGGCCGCGTAGATAAAATCGGCACGGAAGAAGTCGCTGGAATGAAATTGGAAATGATACTTGTATCTTTTCCAGACAATCAAATGACATTACGAATTCCTCTATCCAAAGCGAAAAAAGCCGGCTTAAGAAAAATAGCTTCCAAAGAAATTGTCAGCAAGGCTTTAACGACTATAAAAGGGAAACCCCAAAGCGGCAAAGGCATGTGGGCTAGAAGAGCGGTTGTTTTTCAGGAAAAAATTAACTCTGGCGATCTTATACAAATTGCGGAAGTTTTAAGAGATTTACGCCGTAATGTTGACAGTTTAGAGGGCAGTTTTAGTGAACGAAAATTGTTTGAAGCAGCGCAAGAGCGCTATGTTGCAGAGGTCGCTGTCTTAGAAGCAAAAGATTCTTCTACTGTGCTCAGTGAACTTACAGAAGCTATGAAGTCGGCTTAATTTAACATCCCATATCGACTTATTATAGAGGATTAATTTTTCTTATAAAGTAGCCGACTAGAATTTTTCCTCTTCAACATATTTTTTACAGTGTGTGAACTGGTAAAAATTATGAATTGCTAATCACTATAATCTATTTTTGACACTTTATTGCCACTTAAGTTTATAATAACTCTGCCAACTTAAAAAATATAATAAACCAATCCTAATTCTTATTTTGTAATGCAGTCGCACGACTAAAAAGTAAAACCTACGCTGTGTAAAGCACAACCTAAAAAATTTTATATTGAATCAGAAATCACGACTTGCTTATTGTAGGATCGAAATCATGGTATAAAATTTAGCATTATTTCAGAATATTATCTTCACATTTCTTAAAAAAATAACTTTTATTACCCCCAAGACCGTGTAAAATTATTTTTTCAATATTACAAAATAAAGTTAAACTTGATATATATATTGCAAATGCAGCGATTTACATTATGAAACTTATTTGTAATACATGACGCTAGAGACGTCCATCAAAACTCATTAAAAGATACATTAAGCGTAAATAATCTAAAAAAACGATCTTACTTTTTATCTTTTTATGAGTACCTCAAAAGCTCTATCATAAGACTGTACGAAAGTATTTTATTTAAGATTAATATTGAAATACTACTTATTAAATCGAATAGGAGAATTTTTAATGATCAAAAATTTTGAGAAACACTCTACGTAGTATTTATATCAAAACATGCCGCAATCACACTGTCATCAAAATAGAGTTGAATTATGGTTATACTCTAGACCGTTTGATAAATTGCTTCTTAATAAACCTAGGCTTAATTTATATATTTATTAAAGGCCAATAAATGCCAGATGCAAAAACGGAAATTAGTCTTGAATATGTTGAAGCTCTGTTCCATTCAGGAAGATTTTCTGATGCTTATAAACATTTGATCATAAGCCAAGAGGAACAAGCAGATCATGATTTTTCATTACTTTTAGGAATCGCTGCTTGTGGATTAGGTAAATTTAAACAGGCAGCCCATTTTTTTTGTACTACACAAAAACATCATCATGACGCGGAACAACACGCTTGTTCCGAGATGGAGCGTTATCTTACCTCAGGGGTTCTAACTTATGAAATGATTATCAAGGTTATTGATGAGGCTTTGTTGCTTACACCGCATGATAAATTACTCCATGCATGTTACGCCACTATACTTCAACATGCGGGCCATCCAACAAAAGCGATTCATCATTTAAAACGGTATATAGGTGAAAATAAACCGGATGTTTTTTTATGTAATCTCTTAGCCACATTTCTATTGGAAGCAGGGAAATACGCAATTGCTATGAAAATTTTTAGCCATTGTGAAAAAGCATTCGGTGGAAATTTTGTTTTATATACGAATATAGCCACTTTATACCATATACAAAACCAATTTGAACACGCTTTACGCTACTATCGCAAAGCAATTCAGCTTCAACCCTATTACGCTAAATTGAGAGTCAACTACTCACTGTGCCTTTTAAAAGCAGGTTTTTTTCATCAAGGATGGATAGAACATGAATGGCGATTAAATACCCCAAATCATACGTCACTTTCCAAAAAAACTCTTTTGCCAACTTTAACGTCTACTATTGAATTAAAAGATAAGAAAATTTTGCTTACTCAAGAAGGGGGCTTAGGAGATACATTAATGTATTTGAGGTTTGTGGCTCTACTGGTAGAGTTTGGTGCGGATGTAGAGTTATGGGTACCAGAAAGCATCAAAGGTCTGTGTCAACGGCTGCAGTGCCATCCTAAGGTAAGAGTCGGTGGGGATAACGTTCCCGATTTCGATTGGCATTGCCCTTTTATAAGCCTTCCGCGCGCGTTGAATATTGACCCAAATCAATTTAAAAAAGCTATTCCTTATCTGTTTGCTGACCCCCAAAAAGTAGAAAAATGGAAAAACAAATTACCGAAAACCGATTTATTAAAAATAGGAATTGCGTGGAAAGGTTCAGAACACCGCAATGACATTACAGCCATGCTGATCAATAAAAAAAAATCAATTCCTTTGTCAAAATTTTCTTCGTTAATTGAAAACGTAAAAAATGCACAGTTTATAAGTCTTCAGTCACACTATAATGATCCATCTGATCGTGAACTTTTAGGCCAATTTAATATTTTTAATCCTATAGATGATATTGAAACTATGGATGATACCGCAGCTATTATCGCCAACCTTGACGTCGTGATTACCGTTGATACGTCCATCGTCCATCTTGCTGGTGCTATGGGACATCCGGTTATTTTAATGGATCGTTTTGATAATTGTTGGCGGTGGGGAGGCGATTCAAAAGTAAATCCTTGGTATTCTACCGTACACATCATACGACAAACCCAGCTCAATATTTGGCAAGATGTATTGGACAAAACTGCCCACACACTAAACCGTTTCATTGCTAAACGCTATCCGCTTAATAATTAAATTGATAGAGTAGCCCAATACTACTTCCAGGATCGTTGTCCGGGGTTACAAAACGTGAGTTATCGTGACCTGCCCCTACCGTCGCCGTAGCCTTGAGATGTTTAGTAATATCGATCTGTGCTTCTGCCTGCGTCCCTGCATTTCCTGTGGATTGCTTGGCCCCGAGATAAAACCCCTTTGTGATATATTTTCCTGCGGATACACTGGTACCCGAACTAGAGCCATCTTCTTTGGTTTTACCTGCACTGCCAATGGATAAACGATCAAGTCCCAGCGTTTTCCGAACAGAACCAATAGGATCAAATCCAGATCCTTGCCCTCCAAGAGTCGCCAAAGCTACACCAATTTCGGCCATTTGTGTCGCGGAGAGACTTTGTGAATCAACACCAAACAACAACATGGACAAAATTCTATCCTGTGAAATAGGGGGAGAAGACGTTAACTCGATTTTCGGTGAGCTTGCATAGCCTATAATTTTTAATGTAGGCGTATACCCATCCACAGAACGTTTTACCTCAAAATCAAGGGTAGGGTCTATTTTATGATCAACACTCGACCCATTAAAACCAATTACCCCACGAGTAAACGACAAAGAAATTCCTCCCAAATCGATCCGACCGTTCCGCATTGCAAAACCACCACTAATTTGCGGGGCTTGAGCGGTTCCATTAATGGTTAAAGATCCAGCCATGTTGCTAAAGAGACCAAACCCTCTTACGATGATAGGGCCCGCCGATTGTAACGTTAGATTCAATCCAATTTCTGGTTCCATTGCGTTGGATTGAACCACGACAGGCACTTTACTATCCGGACGAACGACTTTGATTACCACCACTGAGCGCGAGACAGATCGAGGGATATTAATATCTGCACGTTTAATCTTTATATCCCCTTGAACCTTGAGCTTGCTTTTAGCTAAACCTTTTATTGAAATATCACTATCTAATACTGCCGTCAGCAAATCACTGGATAACGGTTTGGCATTTCTCATCGAAAACATTAAATCAATCGGTATATTGTTTTGCAAAATCCCTATTTGACCCGAAGCGTGTAAAGTACCTTCTCCTGCGCGGGCATCAAACGATTGAAGGGTGAGCCTATCCCCCATACCCATCACGGAACCGTTAATCGCATTAATATTTATTCCTTGAGCAAAATCCCGAAAACTGCCATGCTCCAAAGACAGATTTCCCCTCAAAATAGGCCGCTGAAAAGTACCCGTAACTTGCATAGCTAGAGTGATCATCCCTTTTGCTTGCTGGGCATACGCCCCTAGCAAGGCATTTGCGAGAGAAACATCCAAAAAACCTTTTGTTTGTAAGGAAAATTGCTCATTAGGATTTAACGGCACTTTGCCTTGAACCACGGCTTTTATTTTTTTTCCAGCAATCAATTGAGCATTTACTTGTGCCCTATTGTTTTCAAGCGTAGCGGATGCATTTAATTCTGCAGGAGGGATAAAATTGGTATTTTCGGATACCCACGCCAATTGATGACCATTTATTTTGATCGTGCCGGTCGGTTTTTCCAACTGACCATGCAGATCCGCCTGTGCATTCACCACGCCACGAGCCTTAAAATCGGTCATTAAAGGCGTGATAAGGTCAGGTGTTAAATTTTTCAATGCAACGTTAAAATTTAAGTCAGGTTTTATCTGCCCTTGAGCCTCAATAAAAGCTGGAGATGCTTTGTTCGAAGTAAGCGACACTCTAAACCGATCAAGTGCCACTTTCTGCCCGAAACTTAGCAAGGCAGGGGAAAGCAAACGAATATTCTGTTTGTCGATTGAAGCGATAAAATGTTGTAAAATTAGCTTTTTCTCAATTAAATTCAGCAGCAAAGCCACATCCATCGTACTATGAGACGAACCTATGTTAGAGAAATTGCCTTGAAGATTTAATTTTAATTGGTCAAAGCTTCCGTTTGCATTAGCGATCAACCCGCCTTTAATTTTAGGGACTTGTATTGAATTTACCCGCAACTGAACCCTAATCCTTGGCTTTTCAAGGGGATCTTCTATAGAACCTTTTAAAGAAAGGCCCGATAAATTTATGGAGGAAGCCTTTATAGCGCCCTCTGCATTAATCAAAACACTTGAATGAGTTTCAACTGGTGAGGAAAGTTCAAGCTTCATAAAACCCGAAAACTTTTGGCGTAATAGTAGATTGAAATCAGACAAATTGGCAATTTCAAGTTTTACTTTACCCATAGGCAAATATGTTTTTTGGGACAAAACCACATCCGCACTGGCTCCCAAACTTCTCCATTTTAACTGTGGAAGTTTTAAAAACCACGTATTGGCTTGATTATTTAAGCCGGCTTCACCCCGAAAATAAATAGGAGCATTATCTAAGCTACCCTTAAGAAATAGATTCACTTTAGGCTCTGTAACCAGATGCGTCGCATCGATTGATACATTGATTTGGCTTGGTCTGAGTTGATAGCCGTTTCCTTTTATCCCCTGCAGTTGTGTATCGAGCTGCAAATGGGCTTGGGGGTCGCTCATCGAACCTAAGACATGAAACTGGGTCGATAAATTTCCTTTTAAAAAGGGTTGCACAGCGGAAAGTTGGTCAATCGAAAGTTTAACCACACCATTCACTTGGTCATGAACAAGCTGTCCCGTACCGTTAACGGCCAAATGCTGACCTTTTATGTTAAGTTGATGAATCAAATATTGTTTGCGATCACCCAGTATCACTTGTGCGTTTAACGCTAGGGTTCCAGTATCACCAATCAATTGTGCAAATATGGGTTCCCCACCAATAAGATGAATAGGACCATCTACAGACACATCAATAGGTTGGTACGACCAATCATTTGATGATAACCGTATGGTTTGGCGTAACGATCCTTCTACCTTTACCCCAGCCAAAGCGCCTAGGGGCCGAAGCTGCGGTATAGTTAAGAAAAATTGACCTTTCATATCTGGCTGGCTTTTTAAAGCCCCTTGCAATGATATAAGTTTGTTGTCAACACTTAATTCCAAAGAGGAAGCACCGGATTTTAATTGATATTGAGCGTGCAACTGTATAGGGTTCGCCTTTAAAATTCCATTAGGATCGCTGGGTATCTGTAAACCCTCTGCTTGAGCTTGAAATGAAATTTCTTTTGCACGGCTTACGTTTGTTTTTCCTTGAAATGTTGATTTTTGGCTACCTTTGAATTGCATCACAAGCCTCTCAAGTCCACTCGAGCCAAATTGCAATCCTTTTAATTCAAAGCGGCCTTCTCCTTCTGGCGCTTGTAAATTTCCATAAAGCTTCGAATCCAAATTCCAACTTGACCAAGAGATCTGTGGAAGTAGGTGTAAGGCAGATGAATTGCCCTTTGCAATAAGATTGCCTTTGTACTGCAAAAAATCTACCAAACCGTTAATATTTAAAAATATACCCTGCCCTGATAGTCGTGAACACAGCGATACACTATCAAACGGTCCATGAGCAGAAAACGCCAACTCAATGGGCAATAATTGGTTTGAGGCCAGCAACCGTTCGAGAACACCTTGTTTTTGAGGATATGAATTGAATTTTAAAAACGCTTGATTGATCTGATTTTGGGTTACGTTAGCATCCACATCCAGCCGACTTGCAGCGTTACGTTCCCAAAGATGCAAAGACAATTCTGTGTTCGATACATCTTTAATCGATTTGAATTGTGCAGCTCTTAGAACATCCTGAATCTTAACCTTCCCCCTCAACGACAAATGAAGATCAACGGGAGATACAGACGGTTCAATATCTAAATTTTCGATGATAATTGTATTAAATTGGGCAGAAATTTTAAACTTTGGTAAAGCAGACGATGTGGAATGTTCATTACTTGAGGGAGGCAAGTGAGCCAATTTAAGATGTTGAAGGTAAAAAGAATCTATATAAATCTTTTTTCTAAATATAGAGGCCGCTGACCAATCCAATTTAATATTTTCCAACGTCAACCAATTTCCAAGAGTGGGCTCTCTAAATGTTATTGAAGCAACCGCTAAATGATTAGGGAAAGAACCTCTTATTCCTTTTACTATAATACGCTGGTTGGTTATCTTTCCTATTTGTTGGGCAACGAAACATTGACCCTTGTGGGTATTGAGAACGACAAAAACGGTCATAAGCAAGACAACCAAAACACTGATCAAACTGCCTGTAATTAAAAATAACCACCATAACACACGATGCCGAATGCGCCATTTCATGGTTTTTTTAGTTTTTGGAGATATTTTATCTCGTGGAGTTTTAGCCTTATCATTCATATGAAGGTTCATTTAATCCTCTGCCCACCCATAGAAATGTACTTATACCCAACAATTTTTTATCCAATTTCAGATAACTCGAAAAAAAATACAGAATTGCATACGCCATTTTTTTCGAAGACATCCCCATTTTAAAGATAGGATTTAATCTCTGCCGAATTGAAGGAACGATCAAAACGTTTCCCCTAAACTTATGTAAACTTCAAATCTATCCCCTCGTGGAGGTCTATTGACAGGTAACGCAACATCTACCCTTACCGGTCCCAAAGGCGTGTAGTATTTAACACCCCCACCCGCACCAATTCTTAATGTCCCTTCAAAAGGCATGGAATTTTCACTAACCTGACCGGCGTCAACAAAGGCTTGAGCACCAAATTGATTATATATTCTTTGCCTATATTCTATAGTCCCCGCATCCATAGCCTTGCCACCCACCGCATATTTCGTACCGGGAAATTGTGGCCCCACCCCTTGATAACGAAACCCTCTTACGGTGGAAGTGCCACCCGCGTAAAGCCGTTGATCGGGCGGAAGATTCATACGTGAGGCCCCTTGAATACTTCCAATAGTTCCGCGAAAAGCAAAGACGCTGCGACCAGGGTTGGTCAAACCCAGATTAGCTAGATCAAAATACGTTGAGCCCGTACCTTGTAAAATACCAAAAAAAACAGCCCCGTCCCCAAAAGAACCTGTAGGCGTTGCCGATAGTGAAGCTTTGAGCCCTTTTGTTGGTGACATCAAAGAATTCGTTAATCCTGTACTATCATAATTTACTCCTAAAGGTATATTAATCATGGAATACGAATTGACTTGATCCATTTGACGGATATGTTCTTGAATGGCTCCTAAGAAAGCAAATATACTCCACCGTTGATTTAACTGACGGTCAATACCGGCTTTAACCAATAGGGCTGTCTGATCATAAGAATATAAATTCTGTTTTACGGCTTCGATCCGAGCATTAAAATTTTGATTTTTTCTTTTAAAATCTGGTTTTGTGAAATCCGCATAAACATCGTATCCTAATCCTCTTTGTGCGGAACCACCCAACCCCGTAGATAATGCCACCAACTTTAATTGTTCGGCGTTACCAAAGAGATTATTATGGGTCCAGCGCACCCCTACTCGTCCACCTAAATCCGTTGAATAGCCGGTTTCAAAACTAAAGGTACGACGTTTTACCTCTTTAAAAATTAATTCAATAGGTAATCTGCCCTGATCATCCACCGTTGACCCCGAACGGGCATCAATACTTGAAAATACCGATAAATTAGAAAGATCTTGCCGGGCTGCTTCAATCTTAGACGGCTGGTAAAGCTGTCCTTCTTTCAAAGCCAATCGCTTACGAATGAATGAAGAATGCACTTTATCAAGCCCTTTTAATTGAATTTTTCCTAAATTGAGAACAGGACCTGCATCGACAGAAAGAACAATATCCAAAGTTTTACTTTCTGGCCTTAAATACCCTACGGGTTCGCCTACTTTGGCTAATGCATGACCGCCTTCCCTAAGGGCATCGAGCAAACGATTTTTGGCTGCAACTATATCTGCAGCACTGGCAATTTGACCCGATGTTAAGTTGAATGCCTTCATTTGATTATCAGTGAGAGCTATTGTATTTATATGATTTTTTAGTGTCTTTGAAGGCAAATAAGGATACACGTCCTCTGAATGTGCTGTGGATTGAGAATTTTCGTTTTGATCTTGAGTCATCAAACGCGTAAAATGTATTGCACCAATTCGGTATTGCGTCCCTTTTACGATCTTGATAACAATTTTCACAGGTTGTCCACTAGGGATAGCTTTTATAAACCCGGGCAATTCAGCATCATTACCGTTCATAACCATTGGGACCATTCGCGACAAGGGCCCCACTTGATTGTATTCAACATTAGTGCCTTCTTGAAACGTCTCTGAAGATTGCGGACGATGCAATTGAATGGTAATAACCGCATCATAATACCCAAAACTATCCATAGCCTCTTTTAATCGTTTGTAATCGTTTTTAATACGACCTGCCAATGCAAAGGCACCCACAGCTCCGGTTTTTTTTAAAGAAACAAGATTGGAAACACTGGAAAGTGTTTTATCAATCGTTGAATTTCCTGTGGGTTCAATAGTTACTGTATAGGTTTGTGGATCGGCAGCAAAACCCGTATCATAACAACATAAAACCGTTATATACGCTGCACAAAATACCTTTAATAACGTTATAAACGACTGGGAATTGTGAAATTTCAGGTTGTTAATGCGTTTGATCCTGTTGAACAACAAATTACTTACCCTCATTCAATTGCCATCGGCGAACCCGTCAACAAGTACCTATCAAAGGCTACCAAACGCCAAGCTACTAAAGGAAATATATTTTAATGTCAAAACTTTAATCCTGCTCACAGTGCCTAATTTTTAATGTTAGGCTTGACAAAATTTGATACAAACAGAAATAAACGACACTTCTTGCAGACTTTGTAGAATTATTATAAAATAACACATGACAGTAAAATACGTATGTATATCCCTAATAATTTCGTAGAGGATAGTGTAAAAGTTTTGAAAAAGTCTATCCAAGGTCGTTTTATTTCAAATAAAATATATAATTTTTTCAATACAGATGCACAAAATACACAATCCAAGATTTTTTCTAAAAAAAGACAATTCAACAAAATTAATTTGTCTTTAGACATTATAGATTATCCACCTTTATTCCCAAAATTAAGTTTTTTGTTTAGAAAAATTAGAGCAATACGGAAAATTGCAAGTATTTTAGCTTGGACAATAATGGCTATGCCTGTGCAAATTGTTCTTTTGAAACTACCAGGCAAGGGTAAAAAAACATTCGTTTGTTTTTTTTGGCGTAACGTGTGTAGATTGTTAGGGGTAAAATTGACGTTTTATGGTACGATATTATCCACATGCTCACAACAGAGCACCCTACAAAATAGACCCGTATTGTATGTGGTAAATCATACGTCGTGGCTGGATATCCCCACCATCGGTGGCTTAGCAACGGGCTGTTTTGTTGCCAAAGAAGAGGTTGGAACTTGGCCCCTCATAAGTATTTTATGCAAATTAGGCAGAGTGATTTTTGTTAGTAGGCAAAAAAAATCCACTGCTAAAGAACATTTGATCATGACACAACGCTTACAAAACGGCGATAGTCTTATTTTATTTCCTGAGGGGACGTCTTCAAACGGTTCCCATTTATTGCCGTTCATGTCTTCTTTTTTTGTGTTGGCAAAACCTCTGAAAAAAAACATGTCCACTTATCCAACGCCTATAATTCAACCTATATCAATCGTATACGATCGTCTGGGTATGCTTCCTGTTAATCGACTCCAGCGTCCCGTTTGTTCTTGGTATGGCGATATGGAGCTTGCCCCTCACCTTTGGGAATTTTGCCAATGGTCTGATTTGCACGCTTCAATTGTTTTTCATGACCCTCTGTATCCAGAACATTTTACGAACCGAAAAGAACTTGCACAAAAAACTTGGGAGGTTATTGCGCATGGAACTTCCACGCTCCGACAGCGCAGACCCGATAAATTAACTGAAAAACTAACCAAGAATATACATTGATGATGATATAAATCCGATACGCTTCATTTACCTATGTATCAATCAACAAGGGTTTTAAAAGAATGGTTCAACATGGAAAGAAAAGTCAAAAAGGTTTCAATTCAATACGACCATCAAATAATAAAACTTTGTCCTTTTAACCAAAATAGTTCACTTTGCGTACTCACATACGATATATTTGTGGAAAAAAACCTTGTAAGCACCTATTTAATTAAATAAAAACAAAACGCTATCTCATTTTTCCATTATCGCATAGGCTAACCCGTTTATGGCTGCCATACATCCTGTATTTAATCATTCTACCCCAACCCGACAACTTCATATTATCACATGGGGATGTCAAATGAACGTTTACGATAGCAATCGCATGATCGATTTGCTGCGTCCTTTGGGGTATAGCGTTACCCCCAAAGCAGAGAATGCAGACGTGTTAATATTAAATACTTGTCATATACGAGACAAAGCCACGGAAAAAGTCTTTTCTGAATTAGGCAGACTAAAACTTATCAAAGAACTGCGACTTCAAAACGGTTACTCGACCCTCATAGCGGTCGCGGGGTGTGTTGCCCAAGCAGAAGGTAAAATTATCTTAGAAAGAGCCCCTTACGTTGATATCATTTTAGGGCCACAAACCTACCATAAACTTCCGAAAATGATATTGGAAAGTTCAAAAAAATCGGGCAATATTATTGAAATTGACTTTCCAGTTGAGAGTAAATTTGATTTTTTACCTTCTACCAGTGAAGCACCCGGTCAATCCGCCTTTTTAACCATTCAAGAAGGATGCGATAAGTTTTGCTCGTATTGTGTTGTCCCCTACACCAGAGGGGCCGAAGAGAGCAGACCAGTGCAAGCCATTTTAGACGAAGCCAAGCATTTATGCCAATTAGGGGTCAAAGAAATCACCCTTTTGGGTCAAAATGTAAATGCCTATCATGGTGAAGGACCTCAAGGAAGCACTTGGAATTTGGCTAAATTAATAGAAAAATTATCTTTAATTCCCAATCTGTTACGCATTCGCTATACGACTTCTCATCCTAAAGATATGGAAGATTCACTGATTGAAGCCCATAGAGATTTACCGACCCTTATGCCTTTTGTTCATTTGCCTGTACAATCAGGTTCTGATAAAATATTGAAAGCTATGAATCGAGGGCATACTTCTGATGACTATCGCCGTTTGATCGATAAGCTTAAGCGTCATAAGCCTGATATCGCTTTGTCATCGGATTTTATTGTCGGTCACCCTGGTGAGTCGGTCCCTGATTTTCAAGCAACGATTAAATTGATTGAAGATATTAAATTTGCTCAATCTTTTTCGTTCAAATACTCGCCCAGACCCGGGACAACAGCAGCTCTTTCTAAAAATCAAATCTCAGAAACTGAAAAAGATTCCCGATTGAAAGAGTTGCAAGCCCTCCTTAACGATCAACAAACGCAATTCAATCAACAAACAATTCATAAAACCCTTCCTGTGTTATTTACGCATCGTGGCAGAAAACCAAAGCAAATTGTAGGCAAATCTCCCTTTTTACAAGCTGTGCATATTACGACCGATCAAAACCTTATTGGACAAGAAAAAAATGTGCGTATTGACGAATGTTTAACGTTTTCTCTATCCGGTTCATTAGTGTAAGGAAAATTAACTTTTGAATACAAGACCTCGTTTATCCCCCCATGTGGTTACAGAAGAAGCATTAGATTCAGATACATTAAAGCTAACCTTACGATTTAATAACAATCAATACCTCGCACAACTTATGGGTGTACACGATCGTTACTTGGTGCAAATTGAAAAAGAGTTAGGCATCCAACTTGGAAGTCGAGGGAACATCGTTGTTATTGAAGGAGGTGTTCAGGCGGTCGAACTTGCCAAAACTGTATTGACAACGCTTTACAATCAAATTGGGCACGAACAACCCATCAACTCAACAATGGTAAGCACGGTTATTCGTATGATACGCGAAGGTATTTTGCCTAACGTGTTCGAAGAAGAGCCCCACCCCACGGTATCTCCTTCCCCCAATCATCATCTTCCAAGTATTTCTACAAGAAAAGGATTAATTACAGCGCGAACCGCAGGACAAGCAGAATACCTTAACCTTCTGGCTAAAGAAGAATTGGTTTTCAGCATAGGGCCTGCTGGAACAGGTAAAACGTTTTTAGCCGTAGCGCAAGCGGTGTCTTTATTACTTTCTGGCCAAGTCGATCGCATTATTCTATCAAGACCAGCGGTAGAAGCAGGCGAAAGATTAGGTTTTTTACCCGGAGATATGAAAGACAAAATTGACCCGTATTTACGTCCCCTCTACGATGCTTTGCACAATACCTTACCTGGAGACCAATTGATTAAACGGTTGACGAATGGCGAAATCGAAGTAGCCCCCTTAGCCTTTATGAGAGGAAGAACCCTTGAACACGCTTATGTTATTCTTGATGAGGCACAAAACACAACCTGTGCCCAAATGAAAATGTTTCTAACACGCTTGGGCCCAGGTTCAAAAATGGTCATTACCGGCGATCTGACTCAGATAGACCTTCCCTCTTCCATTAAATCAGGCTTACAGGATGCGGTTGAAATATTGGAACATGTTAAAGGAATAAAAATTATGCGCTTTACCGCGCACGATGTCGTCAGGCATCCTTTGGTAAGTCGTATTGTGCGGGCTTACGATCAAGAAAATAAACTAAATCGTAAAGCCGATACACCTCAATGGGTAAATGCACGATAACCTCATGATACTATCGACACGCTACCAAACACGTCTTTACCTTTTAGAAAAAATAAGTATCCAAGACGCGCGCTGGCATAAATTTTTACCTAAATTGTTTCCTTATTTAGAACGTATACACGAAACTTTATTCATTAATGAGAATATTTGTTTAAGCTTTAACAATGATCAAGCTGTGAAGCGGTTAAATTACGAATTTAGAGGAAAAAATAAAGCAACCAATGTATTAACATTTGAATTAACCCACTGCCCAACACAATTCGGTGGCGATATTGTTTTCGCTTTACAAACGATAAAAAAGGAAGCAAAATTAGCCAAAAGGCCGGTTATTCATCACTTATCTCACTTAATTATCCATGGACTTCTTCATTTACAAGGTTTTGATCACATTTGTGTTAACGATGCCAGAATAATGGAGAGGAAAGAAGCATCGATTTTACACAAAATCGGCATACCCAATCCATGGAAAACTCTTTTATAATACGGAGTAACTGACCATGCCTTCTGCGCAGGTTGCACCCGATAACGCGTTACCGGAACACCCGCAACCCTCACAGTTAAAATTAAAAGGATTACGATCTATTTTTAATAAACTGTCTCACAAAAACCGCTGCTCAAACCTTAGAAAATCTATTGAAAATTTAGTGGTGGAAAAAAACAAAAATAATTTGGTTTCAGGCGAACACCTTGCCGAAGAGCTCACCACTCATGAAAAGCTCTTAATTACCAATATTTTAAAATTAAGGGGAAAGACCGCTGACGACGTTATGTTACCGAGAGCCGATGTGTTTGCGATTTCTGACGATATTTGTTTTGAAAAAGCCCTAGAAATTATGCGGCATGAAAATCATTCAAGAGTACCCGTATATCATGAGCAACTGGATAATATTGTTGGCATGTTGCATGTCAAGGATTTGGTCGCTTATATAGGTCGAAGTGACCAATTTAATCTCAATGATGTGTTGCGACAGCCTTTATTTGTTGCCCCACAAATACCCGTGTTAGATCTTTTATTGCAAATGCGCTCTCAGCAGATTCATCTTGGCTTAGTCATTGATGAATATGGCAGCGTGGACGGCCTTGTTACTATCGAAGATTTAGTCGAAACGATTGTAGGCGATATCGCTGACGAACATGATGATCCTAAAGTACAAATGATTGTACAAAAGGATCCTTACACCTTTGATCTAGACGCCAGAATGCCTTTGGAAGATCTTGAAAACCAAGTCGGTACTTTTCTAAGTGCAGAAGAACGCAATTCCGACATAGATACTATTGGCGGATTAGTTTTCTTAATGGCAGAGCACATACCCACCAAAGGAGAGGTATTCAATCACGCCTCAGGGCTTGTATTTAGGGTTCTTGACGCAGATCCTAGGCACATAAAACGCCTACGTTTGCAAGTGCCAAAAATTCGCCAAGAAAATGAAACTGAATTCAATATTCAACAAAAAAACTAAAACCAAGCCAATGGACGCGTCTTAATACCCTCCTTAAATAACCTGTTCTCTTATTTTAATTTTTCTTGTACTTCATTTTCCCATGGGGGATTGGCACCGCGCCGTTGACAGTTAATGGCAGCAGCTATAGAGGCGTATTTTAAAGCTTCGGTGATTTTTTCAACCGTAATGGTTTTAATTTTATCCAAGGTCAAACAATTCTGTTTTTGCAAATACGTCAAGGTTGCAGCCATAAAAGTATCGCCAGCACCAATCGTATCTACAACGTCTTTTACAAAATGAGTTTCCACACTAAACGCGGGTTGATTGGGTAAAAAACACAGAACGCCTTGACTGCCGCGGGTTACAATAACGATGGACGTTCCACGTTCTAACCAATAATGCGCGGCTTCTTCGATTGTGCTATCTGGCCTTAAGTAAGCCAAATCGGTTTTGGAAAGTTTAATAATATCTGCCATAGCGGTTAAACGCGCTAACCGGGCACGATAAACATCTGGGTTTGCCGTTGCATTAGGCCGACAATTTGGATCAATGGAAAGAATTCTTTTTCCTTTTTCTATTTTAAACATTCGTTCACAAGAATCAGAAATTGGCGGGCCAATCAAAGACGTTGAACCGATATGAATCAGTTGAATATCTTCGCTGAAGCCAGGGGACTGTGAACGAGTCCAAAGTCGAGACGCTGTATTGTCATCATAAAAAGCGTAAGCAGGTTCCTCTTCACCCAATTCCACAAAGGCCAGAGTGGTTTGCTGAGGCGCACGTGCAACGTATTTTAAATCAACATGTGAGGATTTCAAAAAATCAATTAATTTTTCTCCGAGAAAATCAGTGGAGACTCCTCCCATAAATCCAACTTTTCCACCTAGCCTCGCAATTGCAACCGCAATGTTTGCACACGATCCCCCTGGAGCTGGACAATAACATTCAGATCCATCTTTTGTTTTATCTGGGATAAAGTCGATGAGAATATCCCCACAAACTATGATCATCAAAAATCTCCTTGTTTCAATACAACGCTAATTTAGCTGCACTTCCAATAATTAATTTCTGTCATATCAGATAAATTATTTTTTGATAAACAGTATCTGTCTTTTGCTTTCAAATTTTCAATGTTTTTTGATATAATATTTCTGATTATGAGAGGTCAAAATAACTGGATTAAAATTTTGCAATTAACATAATTATCAATATAAAGTTTTTTATTCCAAAAAATTATAAAACAAATTTGAAAACTCTGAATAAATTTATAATTAAAAACTTTAATACTGAAGTTTTCAACTGTTTTAATATTCTTTGCATAGCACAGCTATAATCCTTTAAAAATTTAAAAACTTCAATAGGGTGCTGTATCATCAAAACAAACTATGGGCTAAACAATTTTTTCTATATGACCTTGCCACCAGAACGAAATATGTAAAAATTCATAAGAAATTAAACTTACTAAAACCATAAAATAATTTTGTATAAAAACGATTCACATTTGACCAAAAATTAAGATAAAATTTGTTCGGTATCAATTAGGCTTTAGCTTAATATAAAATATACCAAATCATTAAACCCACCGCATTTACGTTGATAATTGGCCCTAAATATAATAAAATTATACTCCAGCTAAAATATTAAATATTTTTAAATTGTAGACCATTAACCATGAACTTATTTTAATTTTGCATAGGATTAATCATGCCCATTACACGACGCGCTTTAATGACGACTGCTCTTCCTACTTTCTCTTTATTTGCTTTTACTTCTAGAGTCAAAGCAGACGAACCTTTTTCAAATTTTTCTTCGATAAGGGCCTTAGGAAATCTAAAAGCAGGGGTTCATGTTCAAGAATGGTTTTCCATTACGTGTGCGCATTGTGCCGATTTTGCACAAAAAACGTTACCCGCTATTAAGAAAGATTATATTGATACCGGTAAAGTATATTACATTTTTAGAGATTTTCCTCTAGACAGGGTCGCCCTAGCAGCAGCCATTGTGGCCAGATCCCTACCCATAGAACAATATGAACCTTTTGTTATGGTGTTATTGCAAAATCTTGAAAAATGGGTTTTTGCTGATGGCGTCGATCCTATGGCTGAACTTAAAAAATATGCTATTTTAGCAGGAATGTCTCCTGATCGCTTTCAACAAGTAATTCAAGATAAGTCACTTGAGAATATCATTATGAACGAAGTTAAAACAGCTTCAGAACAGTATAAAATCAACAGCACGCCTACTTTTGTCTTTAACGAAAAACCTCATGTTGGCGAATTATCCTTTGAAGATTTTGGTAAACTGGTCGGACAAGCATAAAAAATTTAAAATAAAAAAAGTTTAATAAAACATTTAAGCAAAATGTGGGACCTATAGTTTCCACCCCTCTTAAATGATCAACCCTAGAGAATTAAATTCTTTGAATATACCATTTATTTGCAACTTCAGTGCAATTATTAACTAAAATTGCTGTTCCTTTTCAACCTTAACACTACGTAAACGTATGATGCAAAAGACCTTATACTGTTAACATATTGAAACACCAGACTATGGAATATCCAAAGAAAATTTTACTTTATTGTAAGAATATTAGGTTCTTATAGGCGAAAGAATAAAACCAACGTGTTTTACCCTGTGCAATATCGACACTGAGTTGGTTCAATTGTTCATAAACAAAAAAATTAATTCTAATATTTGTTATTAAAGATAATAAAAGCAACCATTTCTCTCAAACTATAAAATTACACTACATTTAATTTTTTAATTAGTTTCATAGTGATGCAGTGCCTTACATTCAATCATTTGTTTTTTACGACATTGCTGATCAAAAACATACTCAAACGCTGTTTTATCGATTTCTTAAATGAATAATAATCTTCAGTGATTTACATTTTATCTGAGTCAAAAGAATAAATAAACTGGTCTTAGTTTTTGTGACAATGATCCTTGACTTTAAGGTTTAAAAAATTATTATGATTTTTTGATGTATAAAAGAAAATGCTGCAGTAAATTGTGTTAACCCAAATGCGCGATAAGCTCTACGAAAAAAATATTACAAACATTAGAGCAATTATGCTGATTTTCAGTATACCAGACTAGAGTTTTTATGCTGTTTGTATAATTAAAAAATCAAATTACCTAGTTGTTTTGTTTATTTTTACCAACAAACGAATAACGTCTTCGACTGCAAAATAACTCGCTTTTATCAAAAGATTTGTTCTTCTGATTTAAAAAAGGAAATCTGTATTGCCCCCTTTCGTTGTTCCCGTTTCCAGTTTTAAACGCAATAAATGGTGCTTAGTTTTTGGTATTATCAATAGGGATAAATTTTACCCACCTGTTTTGCCCTTTATGGGAGCGCTTCATTTTAAAGATAGTAACCAGCTTGAAAATTCCTATTATTTAAAACCTATTCGCTTCTCTTTTTACTTACTCGCCCTAGGGATTATTTATATACCGAGACAATGTAATGCCATTACGCTCAACTCGATTGACCCAAACCGAAACAAAAGGGGAATATTCAAAAAAGTTTGGCTTTTACCTTTATCGCGCATCGTTGCTGCTTTCTTACTAGCAATTATTCATCCTTTTTTTACATTTAAAACCCTTCTCAAGTTTAAATATAAACCCGTCGAGTATAGACAACTTATACGATTGATCGCCACGTCAGAACCTCAAAACTTAACGTATAAAACATGGTGTGAAATTTACGATCGTCCTATAGAAAAAAACAATGCATCAACGCACGCAATGAATCTCGATATTCACATCTACTCTTCGTCTGATGGTTCAATATATAGCAATAACATTACACTTGAAACAACAAATGACCTTACACAGCACTATGTTGGAATACTTCAAGATTTTGAAATTATTTCCAATTCTGCCCTAGACCTATTTTTCCACTTTGCTGAGATCAAAAACTCTCCTGCAGCTTTATATGGTGACATTGATTATATTGATACGTGCCAACACCGTTCGCGACCCTATTTCAAACCAAATTTAGAATATGCAATGCTTTGTTCCGGATTGCTGACCCTGGGACTATGGCTGATAAGAAAAGATATTTTTGAGGAATTTCAACATCAAAACCAAAAAAAATTCACCTGTGCTTTTTCCCATCGATTAGCCTTAGCTTTTTACATCCTGCACAAAAAAGGAAAGATTGCCCACATACCCCATGTATTGACGCATATATCACAGGCACTTAACCAGACAATTATCCAAAAAATCCATGAAACTGTGACTTCAGAATTAAATTCACGTCGCTGGCATTACGAAATTTCACACAAAACTAGCTTTCCAATCTTAGTAAACCCTATTTTTGATCAACAGCGTGTTACCTTTATTATACCCACCACTTTAAATAATCGATATGTGACCAAATGCATCCATTCTGTCATAAAAAATACAAGTTATCCCCACTGTGAATTTTTGCTCATCCTCAGTCAAAATTGCCAATTATCGGATGAACAAACGCGCAACCTAACCCATTTACTCGCGCATGAGAATGTAAATTATCTACAGATTTTTTCAGACGCTTTTAATTTTTCTCATAGCTGTAATAGCGGAATAAAACTTGCACAAACGGATTTTGTTGTCATACTCAATGACGATGTTACACCTATAAATAATGAATGGCTGCATTACATGATGGGACATATGCAAGACAACCGTGTGGGTGCTGTAGGGGCTAAACTCTACTATAAGCAGGGATTCATTCAACACAATGGTATTATCATGGGTGCTGGTAATCTGTGTGAACATAAAGATCGCTTTAAACAAGATGATGAACTGTCTTTTAAAGGTGATTTTGATTGTTCAGCCGTAACCGGCGCGTGTATGTTACTTAGAAAAGGTGCCATTGATCGGTTTAATGGTTTTGATGAAAACTTAGCGATTGCCTATAACGACGTTGATTTGTGTTTGAAGCTGAGAAAATTTGGTTATCGTGTAGTACAGTGCCAACGAGCCCATTTAATTCATTATGAATCCTTTTCTTTAAAAAATCACTATACAAGTGATCGAAAAGGCAAAGAACGCGATGAAATTTTTTACATGCGGCATCGATGGTCCGAAGCACTTCGCTCTGATCCTTTTTATAATCCAAACCTATCCTTACAACTCGGAAGATTGGATCAACTTGCGTTTCCACCTCGCAGATATTGCCCTACACCCAGTACCCCCGATAATTTTTTTTGCACATGAAGCCCAGCACTTCCATTGTCATTCAAAATGTATCTTTTACTTATGACAATAAACCCATCTTTTCCAATTTGTGCACCCACTTTAAAGGAGGGCTTTTTAATATACTTCTTGGAACCAGTGGTGTCGGTAAAAGCAGTTTATTAAAAATGATTGCCGGATTGCTTCCAATTTCCAACGGAGCCATCAAATGTGATCATCCTGATCCTCTTAAAAAAATTATTAGCTATATGGGACAACAAGATCTTTTAATGCCTTGGCTTACTATTTATAAGAACGTCACGTTCGGTGATAAGCTTAGAGGGGTTGTTAAAGATAAAAAACGTGCAGCGCACATCTTAGAGCAAGTTGGATTAACGTCCGCACTGCATCAATATCCCCATCAACTTTCAGGCGGTATGAGACAAAGAGTTGCCTTAGCCAGAACGCTTTATGAAGATCGGCCTATTGTTCTTATGGATGAGCCCTTTTCCGCTTTGGATAGCGTAACCCGAACGAAAATACAAAATTACACAGCTCAATTGCTAAAGAACAAAACCGTTATATTGATCACCCATGACCCTTTTGAAGCGTGTCGAATAGGAGAAACGATACAAATACTTGCTGGACAGCCTGCCCAACTTATCCCGGTATGCCCTATTGATGAACCTATTCCACGTTCTCCACAATCTCCAAAAGTGCAACAAGCACACTCCGATCTATTGTCCATTCTCATTCAGCATAGCAACGCATGAATTCCACCTTTCAACTTTTTTTCCGCTTTTTCGTTATCGTTGTAGGATTTGTTTTATTATGGCAAGGGGGACGAGTTTTTTTTTCTATACCAGATTTTTTACTCCCCTCCCCGTTAACCGTTCTGCAAGCGATGAAACATAATGCATCTTTACTGCAAAATGCCACTGAGACGACTTTTATTGAAACACTTATTGGGTTAGTTTCAGGTTGCATAATAGGCATGGTCATTGCCTTGCTTATGATCGCAATACCGCTGTTAAGAAGATGGTTGATGCCGCTAATAATTATCAGTCAATCTATTCCCACTTTTGCTTTGGCCCCTCTGCTTGTGCTGTGGTTTGGTTTTGGCATAAAATCAAAAATCGTCATGGCCATTATCATGATTTTTTTTCCTGTTACGTCTGCATTTTTTGACGGATTAAACCAAACCCAGAAAGGATGGTTGGCATTAAGCCAAACCATGAACGCCACTTTTTTAAGACGACTTTTTTTCTTACGCTTTCCAGCAGCACTCCCGTCTTTTGCTTCAGGACTAAGAATTGCAACAGCCATTGCTCCCATTGGGGCGGTTGTAGGTGAATGGGTTGGAGCTTCTTCAGGATTAGGGTTTGTCATGTTGACGGCCAACAGCCGTTTTCAAACTGATTTAATGTTTGCTGCTTTGATTATTTTATCTTTGATGACAATTTCTTTGTGGAGCATTGTTTCTGTTTTGACCAAAAAATTAATATTTTGGTCGGAGATTGAACAAGGGTAAATGTTTTAAAAGTCTATGCAATTTTTATTGAGCTGTTAATGAATGGATCAAGACCTACTATTAAAAGATTCAATGACTAAATAAATAGAACTTAACCCATTGCCTTCTTCTTGAAATACATTAGTCTATTCGTCGTCTACAGGTAATTGAATGTCTAAAGAAAAGATTCGCTCAGCCGCTCTTGCAAATCCAAACCGGTTTTTAAAATTTTCTAATATTTTACAACCGTGGATATGTAGTGTCAGTCTTATCTGCATTACCATTGGGGTTATATGGGGGTTATTCTATTCTCCACCCGATTGGCAGCAAGGGGATGCGGTTCGTATCATGTACATCCATGTACCCATGGCTTTATTATCAAGTGTAGGGTATTTTTTGCTAGCATTATGCGCTTTGTGTTCGTTGGTATGGAAGCACCCTTTAGCGGATTTGGCTGCAGAAGAAATTGGTCCTATTGGAGGAATCGCAACCTTGTTATGTTTGATAACCGGTTCGTTATGGGGCAAGCCAATGTGGGGAACCTGGTGGGTCTGGGATGCACGGCTTACCTCTGTACTTATTCTTTTATTCTTTTATATTGGCCATATCACGTTAATGCATGCGTTTGATGACATACAAAAAGGATACAAGGCTGCTGCGTATCTAGCATTAATTGGGGTATTTGATTTACCTATTATCAAGTTTAGCGTGTATTGGTGGAATACATTACATCAAACGGATACATTTAAATTTACCAGTAACCCTCCAATCGTTATGACGATGATTTGGCCTTTACTTTTTTGTCTAATAGGCTTTGGCCTTGGTTTTTTGGCTTTGATTTTATCCAGAGTGAAATCCGCTATTTTAGAACACCAATTTAATCGGATTGTAAAGATACAACTTTATAACAGCAATTTACTGTAATCAATATGACTCATTTACCTTTTATTATTGCCTCGTATGGCATTACATTTATTACATTAATCATTTTAACGGTTCAATCGTGGTTACGACTAAGAAAAATCAAATTAAAATTATCTAAAATGAAATATTACGATGAAACCTAAGCACAAACGTTTTATCGTTTTTTTGATAAGCATGGGTTGCATAGGCTGTGCTTTATGGCTTGTTCTACAGGCATTTTCAAGCAATTTAGTCTATTTCAAGACACCTTCTCAGTTACTGCATGAAAACACTCTTAAGCTATCGGATATACGTATGGGCGGGATGGTCGTCGCTCACTCTATCCTATTTACACAAAAAGAAAAAATGCCTTGTGTCCAATTTCAAGTCACCGATGGTCAGGCTGCGATTAAAGTCCATTATTTTGGAATTGTTCCGGATCTTTTTCGAGAAGGACAAAGCGTTATTGCTATAGGGCATTTAGATCAAAATAAAATTTTTATTGCAAATGAAATTTTAGCCAAACACGATGAAACGTATATGCCCAAAGACGTTGCCGATGCTTTGCGCAAATCAGGGAAATGGGATCCTAAATATGGCCCTCCACCCGACCCTAAAACATGGAACCATATTCTTAAACCTTAAGCCTTTTCAAATTCGGAAAATACACTTGATTTCGGAAATTCTCAGTCCTGAGCTAGGCCACTACTTACTTGCGTTATCCTGTTGCTTAGCAGGAATACAATTTATTGTACCTTTGGTAGGTTGCAAGGCAAAACAAGCATCATTGATGATGCTTGCTTCCCCTTTAGCCTATGCACAGGGTATTGCCTTATCCTTAAGCTTTGCGTGCTTGATAACAGCGTCCGTTACCAATGATTTTTCGGTGTTAAGTGTTTATCAAAATAGTGCCAGTAATAAACCTCTCCTCTATAAAATATCGGGTATATGGGGAAATCATGAAGGATCCATTTTCCTCTGGTGCTATCTCTTGGCTTTATTTAATTCACTCTTGGCTTTAAGTGCCCAACCTATTCCTTTAAAATTAAAATCCAGAGCATTAGCCATAATGGGCGGATGTTCCGCAGGGTTTACTCTGTTTTGTTTATTAACTTCCAACCCTTTTCTTCGTTTATGGCCTGCACCTTTACAAGGGCAAGGAATGAACCCTTTGTTACAAGATCCTGGGTTAGCGCTGCATCCCCCGCTTTTGTATATGGGATACGTCGGTTTTGCCATACCTTTTGCGTTTACCGTGGCAGGATTGTTGGACAACACCATTGATCTAGCATGGGCACAATTTGTTAAACCATGGGTAACGATAGCGTGGGCATGCCTAACCTGTGGGATCGCTTTGGGATCATGGTGGTCCTATTATATATTGGGTTGGGGGGGATATTGGTTTTGGGATCCAGTAGAGAACGCTTCTCTCTTGCCGTGGTTAACAGGAACAGCATTAATACATGCTCTATATGCTTACACACGTACAGAATCGCTCAAATTATGGACATTATTACTTTCTATAAGCACATTTTCTTTATCTTTGAGTGGCACATTTTTGGTGCGATCTGGACTTCTTAATTCAGTCCACGCTTTTACGTCCGATCCCACCCGGGGAGTATTCATCCTTGCTCTTTTAGCTTGTATAAGCGGTTCTGCATTATTGCTTTATGCATGGCGGGCCCCCACCCTTGCCCAAGAAACCGGAGTTAACCCTTTATCCAAAGAGGGTTCACTCATTTTTAATAATATTTTATTGTGCACGATCGCTTCCATTGTGCTGACAGGAACATTGTATCCTCCTTTTCTACAATTGCTAACGAACCAATCTATTTCAGTAGGGAAACCCTTTTTCGAACAAACCACTGTTCCGTTTGTGTTAATTTCTCTATTCTTCATGGCAGTGGGACCGCGTTTACCGTTTAAAAAAACAAATAGCCAGCACTTGCTTAACATTTTAAGTATCCCTGCTATGTTATGCCTCCTCATTTTTTTAACCAGTTGGTTTTGCTTGCACCAATTTTTACCCGCATTGACTTTGGGATTATGTATGTGGGTTATTATCCATACGATACTCAATTACGCTAAAAAAATAAGTTTTCTTCAAAAATCCTTCCAAGAAAGTTGGAGGCAATTTTTTAGGCTACCCTATTCTGTTCACGCAAGTTTAATCGCTCATACTGGTATGGTTGTTACTGTATTAGGAATAACAGGCATGGCGTTTGCTACCCACACAATCGTTGAAATTCCTCTAGGGGACACGGTTCCCTTAGCAGGGTATGAGTGGACTTTGTCTTCAGTACAAACGGTAAAAGGACCCAATTTTGTGGCTTTGAAAGCCGCAATAAAAATTGCCCACAAAGGCAAAGTTGTAACATGGCTTTTCCCCTCTAGAAAATATTTTCCAGAGCAAAATCAAATTGTTACCCACGTCTCAATTGAAACCAACTTCATACGTGATCTTTACGCTGCATTAGGAAGCAGTAAAGAAACGTTGGATAAACAACACCCTCTATATATCTTAAGATTACATTATAATCCTCTTGCACCGTGGATCTGGATCGGGGGACTTATTATGGCCTTTGGAGGAATTATAACGTTATGGCCTAGCACCAAGACAAAATTCAAAAACGACTGCTTATAGGTAAAATTATGAAAGATATAGCACGTAGACGTCTCATTTTTTCTTTGCCTTTGATTACCACGTTGGGGGCAGGCACTGGATTTTACGTTATGCTTTCACGATTACGAACGGGTTCTTTTGACCCAAAGGAAATTAAAACGCCGCAAATAAGTTTACCTTATTTTAACCTCGAACGCGTTTCCCCTTTTCCATCGTTCAATAGAAACGAGTTATTGAGGCAAACCAAACCCATCGTTATCAATTTTTTTGCATCGTGGTGTGTGCCCTGCTTGACCGAAATGGCAATACTTAACCAATTATCACATAAAATAGACATCTGGGGAATTGCTTACAAAGAAAATTCACACGCTATAAACGAATTTTTTTCTAGAAACGATAACCCTTATAAGCGTATTGCCCAAGATACAAAGGGAGATGCTGGTATACAATGGGGACTAACGGGTGTACCCGAAAGTTTCCTTGTTTTGCCCAAAGGAATTATAATTTCCCATATTCCTAAGCCCTTATCGGAACGTGATGTAGAAACAATTTCAAATACCATAGGATAACCATCATGCGTACCCTATATTTTTTTTCATGTCTTTGTTTTTTATTTTTTAGCTTTAAAACCTATGCCGTGGATAGTCCCGAGGAAATGCTTGCCAACCCTCAGTTGGAAAAAAGAGCTGAAACAATAGGTTCACAACTTCGCTGTTTGGTCTGTCAAAACGAAACTATAGAAGAAAGTAGCGCTCCCCTTGCTAAGGATTTAAGACAAAAGGTTAGAGAAAAACTTGTAGCAGGCGATAGTGATGAAAAAATTATGCAATGGATGGTGAAACGCTATGGCAATTTTGTTCGTTTGAACCCTCCTTTTAACCTCTACACGTCCTTATTATGGTTCATACCCATTTTATCTTTTTTCGGGGGTATAATCTTAGCCTTCGGCCACATACGAAAAAAAACTAATTGCACAGAAAATTTATCGGCTGAAGAGAAAAAACATATAACCGAATTATTACACGAGCCTCGACCATGATATGGATTATGATTTTCCTAAGCACCTTTGTCTGTTTATTTCCTATGGGTTTAAATTTGTTTTTTTCGCCAAAAGTCAGACAACCTAAAAACGCTTATGCTTTCAATCTTTTTAAGGAACAACTGGAATATCTCTACGTAGAGTTAAAACAACATCGAATAACTCAGGAAATCTACACCCAAAGAAAAGTAAAAATACAAAAAGACTTTTTAAAAACAGCTGCCGTTTATCCTTCAAACGTAAGCAATTTAAATGCAAAAATAAGACGAAAACTTCTTATTATCTTATTCATTTTTATATCGTTTTTATCGTTTGCACTTTACCTTATTAACGGCAATCCTTGGTTGCGCCCTCAACCTTTGGAGGCAAGATTAGTTGAACAGAGAAAACTGTCTGCACAACTCTATCCTTATCTTAACGAATTAAGAAATAAATTAGCCGTTCTTCCTCTTAATAACCCAAAACGTTATCAAGGATATGTTCTGCTTGGACAACTCGAAGTTTCTCGCGGAAATTTACCTTCAGCGATTATCGCTTGGAAACAAGCTTTATTACAGACATTCGATCCTGAATTGGCAGCCCAAACAGCAGAGTTTCAGTGTCAATATGAACATAGAGTTTCGATAGAAAGTGCTACACTGTTTCGTGAAGCTTTAAAAAGAAGTTCACACAATGCACCTTGGAAAGAAATGGCAGAACAAAAACTTTCCGAATTTAACCACGATCACAATTCCTAGTCTCGTAAATAAAGGCCTTTAACTTGTCCAATTTTTGAAAAAGAAATTACCGTAACAAAAGATTAAAAATGTTTTTAATAGGTTGTTTACGCGTGTGAGCCCACAATATTTAACTACAAAGAGCTTCTAGAAAAGGCAGCCTGTTTTTGCTTTTGCAAAGGAGGATTGAGATTGCATGAAATCATGTACAATCCACATAAAGACAAAACATTACTGATCGAATAAAACAACGAAATTTTATTAACAAAATAGGTGCCAATAAAATGAACATACAGACCGTAAAAAGCAAAAGGTAAGCTAATAATACGAATACCAAAAAGATGATAACGTAAGGGATTAACGTATCGTTCTTTTATTAGCGATTGAGTTTGATATACATATCCATAAAAACAAAAAGCCAAAATACATGACAAAATGTTGTAAGTCGACGCAAACAATCCCGAATTGTATAAAATCAGAGGAAGAATCAAAAAGGCAAGGGAGAAAACTACGGATCCTAAAATAAGATTAAGACCCAAATTAATGGAAGTACGTTCTCCTGGCAAACGGTCGGCGATTGGCTGAAAAACGTTATCAATAAGCCAAAAATCTAATTTTATTAAATAATTATTGTTTTGCGCCATTTAGTACCATAATAAAAAGCTTGTTTGTTACCCTTATAAAATAAGCGTTTTTTTATTAAATTTCAATCAATTAGCTTAACAAAAAAAGCTCGTTTTTATTAAAAAAAACGAGCTGTAAAAGATCAAGAAACAAAACATATAATGCTTAGGTTTGACAAGCTTTTTGACTGTGCTCTTTGATTAAATTGACAATCGCCTTAACGCATCGACCACACTCTGGCTTAGAACCACAAGTTTTATATACTGCACTGGGACGACTTGCACCCTCCCGAATTGCATTATTAACATCTTTATCGGTTAATGCACGACATGAACATATATACATTGTCAATAAACTCCAATGACAATAAAGGTGTTAATAATAATGATAATAATAACCATTCTTAACAACTTGTCCAGTACTTTTTTATTATTTTATAAAAATAAACTAAATTTGATGGTTTAAATAACCCGTGCTTCTTTTTTTAAAAGATCGTATAGTTAAAAATTAATTAATAAATTTAAGAAACAGAACAATAGGCTATAAAATGATTAGAGATCAAAAAGTTATTGAATATTTAAACCTTCAACTTACCAATGAACTTACGGCAATTAATCAATATTTTCTTCACTCTCGCACGTTAAATCATTGGGGAATAACAAAGCTTGGTAAAAAAGAATATCAAGAATCTATCGAAGAAATGAAACACGCAGATTTATTGGTAAACCGAATTCTTATGTTGGGGGGGTTACCCAACATGCAACGTTTGGACACCATCATGATAGGGGAAAATGTAGAAGAAATTCTTAAAGCGGACAGAACCTTGGAAGAAAAAGCGTGTAAAGACCTTAGGGAAGGCATTGCGCACTGTGAATCGGTAAGAGATTATGTGTCTCGTGAATTATTTTGTACTATATTGGATAACGAAGAAGAGCATATTGACTTTTTGGATCGACAATTTGATTTAATTGAACGAATGGGTATTAACCAATATATTTTACTTAACTCTGATCCATCAACAGAAGACTAGTTTCTAATAAAAAAGAGCTATCAACGCTCTTTTTTTAAGTAATTAAACTTAAAAAGCCTTTATTCTTTATCAAAAAAATATATTTTAAAGGTAAAACGAACTTATTTTAAGGTAAAAATTGATTGCTTTAGTATAATCATTCAATACTATGTCCAAAAATTACTATAAATTATTTCAAAGATTTTTTT
>NZ_CAWUGZ010000084.1:0-2677 GCF_963921845.1 Commensalibacter sp. Nvir
CTGCCAGCGATAATACCATTGAACTAAGCTATGGAGGTAGAGTTGAAATTAAGTCTTCTGTTTTAAATGCCCTAAACAACACTGACATTTTATTTAATACAGGGGGAGGTACCTTTGTCGCCGACAGCGGAGGTTCACAAATCAATTTATCAGGCGTTACCCTCAACAATTATGATCCCACCAAGGATGTCATTGAACTCATCAATTCGAAGGATCCCGTTACCAGTTACACAATATCAGGATCAGAAAATCCTAAAACCGTAACCCTTCTTGATAGTTCTGGAAAAATTATTAGCACTTTCACGCTAAATCTCGCCAATGGAGTAACTTTACCCGCTGGACAATACTCTGTAGACGGCTCTACAGCCAATCCTTTATCCATTAGTTATTCCGATGGAAATACTTTTATTGGTGCATGTTTTCTTGCAGGTTCAATGATCCTTACCCCTAAAGGGAACGTTCCCATAGAAACCCTTCAAATCAACGATGAAATCATCAGCTACGTTAATGGAAAAGAAGAAATACGACCCGTTATTTGGGCAGGATGGAAAGACGTTACAGTGCGTCCAGATTACCCCGATGATCAAGCAGGTTATCCAATTTGCATTTTAAAAGACGCAATCGCTGACAACGTCCCTTATAAAGACATGTGGATCACAGCAGAGCATTGCTTATTTCTTAATGGAAAGTTTGTTCCCGCTCGCATGTTGGTCAATACTGTTTCCATCTTTTATGATCACTCCATAACGTCTTATGCCTATTATCATATTGAAACAGAAAAACATGCTATCATCATGGCGGATGGCGTGCTGACAGAAAGTTACCTAGACACCGGCAACCGGTCTGCGTTCCATTCCCCCCATAAAGACATGCCAACATTTATTCATAATCGTAAGTTAACATGGGAACATAACGCCGCTGCATCTTTAGAAATTGCCAGAGCGTTTGTAGAGCCTATCTTTTCTTCGATCCTTTCTCGTGCATCAAACCTCTCCAAAAAAAATAAAGCCTATCCACTCTATATCCTCACCACAGACAGTGCATTCCATCTCATTACCAATACAGGCGTCGTTTTATATCCCACTTCAATTAAAAAACCTTTCTATACATTCTCTCTGCCTGATCAGACAAGCAGCGTGCACTTGGTTTCACGCTCCAGCCGACCGTTCGATACCATTGGCCCCTTCGTAAATGACCGAAGATATTTGGGGGTATTGATTGGAAAAATATACCTAAGACAGTTTCACAAAACGATCGACATCAATCGACATTTTGAAGAAAAAACTCTCCATGGATGGCACACGAACGAATCCAATACCCATCGCTGGACAGATGGAAATGCTTGACTTCCTCTCGATCATGTTGCAATTACAAACAATACGCGCCTCATTATTGAGATCAAAAGCACAAACACCTATATCCAACACACTGAGGAACAAAAGCAATACGCTTAAGCGGATAAAGTTTCTCCGTTATGTCTAACCCCCTCTTAACAAGCAGGGGTCTTGTTGAATATCATGTATCAATTTTAATTTATTTTCACTGTCTATAAAGCACATATCTGTAAGGTTCTAAACTATACCTATATCCATGCAGTGCCGTTCCTCCAATAAGGCTTCTCCGCTTTAATATCTACATTTGCTTTCAATCCGCTTCAACGTAAGACAGAGAGGAAACCATAGCGGAGAGATCAGCCCATTTTATCCATCCCACATCATAGGCAGGTTTGTTGTCTTATTAATCGCAGCTAGTTTCGTGTCTTTATCTACAGAAAGAACATAATCATAGTCTAGAGGAGCAGAATTGGCTGAACTCGAAGTGGTATCAGTTACTGTAGCAGGGACATAATTGTTCGTGATGTAAAAATCCCCGTCGGTTGTGAGATAAAATCCTCCTCGCATTTTTGTAGAGATAGGGTCAGCATCACTTGGACAAACGGTAACGTTGTTACCAATATACTATTTTCTCTACCTGCCAAAGCGGAAAGATTACCTCCATATAAGGAGTGAAGTTCATATATATTTAAATTATTAGTTGCTGTTAACGTTTGGCATTCAATCGTATCTGCAACAAGATCCGTTGTTTTTAAGCTATCACACGTAACGTTCCCTAATACGTCAGTTTTAACTTCCCCTCCATCTGAAGTAATCGTTGCAACATCTAATCCTACAGAACTGTTATTCACATAAGAAGTGCCGGCTGCTCCGGTATCGCCTTTTTTACCTTTGGGAATAAAAAGTCAGATACCGCCGCGCTAAACGTGCCTCTATTCCTTATAGAGGTTTGGGTTTCTATATCGCCAGTTATAGTATCGCCAACCATTATTGTAGCTATAAGCTTTAATTCAAAACTATCTAATAAAGTAATAAAAATATATTTAACTAGATAATAATAGTGATTACATCATAATGGGTAAAGAACGCTATTTATCTCAGATTATATACTTCCTTAAACCAATTTTATTAATACCGTTCTTATCATCATTCATTTTATATCCCTCCTTTATGTTTTCAACGACGTGAAAAGATATCACACAAAGCAATACAACAATAAACAAAAAGCTAATTTTTATTGAAAAATTCTACTTTTATGTTATAGTAATACTTACAACTACTAATACTAACAAAGTAATCACCATAAAATTCTTACATTATTATTTATTATTACTTATTATTAC
>NZ_CAWUGZ010000085.1:0-5144 GCF_963921845.1 Commensalibacter sp. Nvir
AATACGTACTCAGTTCATACTTTTGAAGAAACTAATGCAATATGTACAAAGTAAAAATATATACAAAATTATCAATAAATAAGATTGACAAAACACTTTTAGGAAATACGTAATAATCACAAACATTATAAATATAATTTCAATAAAACCAGGAAAAGTTATGAATTATATAGTTGATAGGCAGCATTGAAAAAAGAAAAAACGGTGATTTTTAGGCTAAATATAAGTGTTTTTCTTTAATTATTCTTCGTAATGCACTGCACTTATATGAGTATATTTTTGATGTTTTATTGTACGGGAATTATGCTAAATGGTTGCGTAGTTTCTTAAATAATTGAAAAATACGAAAATCACTATTATTTTACTATCTACCCTATTGTAATTCTCGAATTAAAATACAGTGCTAACGCTATCTCACTTGGAATCTACACTGCGATGCCAACGCTAATGGAATAAAATACCCTAACTAGTCTTTTACTATTCAAATAAAACCAATGATTTTCGAAAAAATTGTATTTCAATACGATAAAAATTCATTTTGTTTTTAAAGATTAATTAAATCTAAAAAATTAACTTACGCATAGCATAATACTAAAAACTGTACAAGAAATATGAACAAATAGCGTGGCCGTAATGTCTTGTCCGACTGACATTGTTTTATATTATAAATTTATGGAATATTGCGTTTAAAGTTCAAACTTTTAGATTGCCAATGGATTCAACAAGAATAAATACCTACCACTTTTTTTATCTATCTGCTTTTTTCAAAATCACAAATTACTTTAAATTTAAACAATATTCTTGTGTTTGAAAAAGCAATTTCTATTAAAAAATATTCGAGCTTTATTAATACAAAACATAGGATTGCTTATTTTATAAAAAAAACTGCAATCTTAACGATCGCAGTTTTAATATATTTTGTTTTTAAAATTTTAAACGTTAAAAACTAATCAGGAAGATTAACTTCTTCCATCTTCAACGCTCCCGTTAATCTATCGTTTGAAAGAGCATCTTGCCTTACAGATATTTCATAAAATCCAGGGACAATTTCCCAACGATGCGTTGAAGGAATATAATGAGCCAAACTTGCAGCGAACAAACTTACAGGAACGGTTTGCGTTTCGCCCGCTTTCAAAAATACTTTGTTATAACCACACAATCTACTTGGGAAACCGTCAGGCATCTTACAATAAATCTGAACAACATCAGCACCGTCACGATTGCCTGTATTTTGTACAGTAACCTTTGCTAATAATTTATGGCTGTCAGAACCAAAAAGTTTATTAACCTGTAAATTTTTATAAGCAAACGTTGTGTACGACAAACCATAGCCAAATGGATAGAGCGGCGTTAATTTCTCTTTTTCAAACCAACGGTATCCAACATTGGCACCAGCTTGATTAAGGTCTATGTCACTCACCACTTTACTAGCGGGATAGTGTTTAATTGGAAAACTAGGATCGGCATTAACAATTTTACCAACCCCAGGTAAATCGGAATTAGGAAGTTGGTTTAAATTTTCAGGCCATGTCGTGGTCAAACGACCCGATGGGTTAACTTTTCCATAAAGAATATTGGCAATTGCTTTACCGCCCGAGGTGCCAGGATACCAAGCGGCAACCACAGCTTTAACATTCTTTAACCATGGCATATACACTGGATTACCCGTTTCCAACACGACGACAACGGGTTTACCTGTTTCTTCAACAGCTTCAATCAATTCGTTTTGGTTACCAGGTAATTTTAAGTCTTTGTTGTCAAACGCTTCTGCGCTCCATTTGGTGGCGAATACAATGACGACATCGGAATTTTTTGCCAACTCAACAGCCTGATCAATATTATCCCCTTCGTTAAAATTCACTTTTGTATTAGGAGCTAACGCTTGAATAGCCTTCATAGGAGAGGATGGAAAATAAGAAATGGGTCCAGGCCATTTTTGTGGCCCATCTGGTAAGGTGATGTTACCACCTCTTGCCGTTACTTGAGAAGAACCGCCACCCGATAAAACACCTTCATTAGCATGGCCACCGATAATAGCTATGCTTTTAATATTAGCTGAAAGCGGAAGTACTTGATCGTCATTTTTCAATAAAGTAATGCCACTCTCTGCCACTTTTTGTGAAAGTGCTTCATGAGCAGCGACATCCTCTATCAATTTTGATGGAGACGCCGGGTAATCATAAGCCCCAACACGCAGCATAGTATAAACAATACGGTAAGCCATATTGTCCAAGCGCCCCATAGGGACCTCATTTTTTTGAATCGCAACCTTTAAAGGTTTGCCAAAATAATCTTTATGGTCAAACTTGGTTGCAGCAGATTCTTGATCCAAACCTGCTTTTGCAGCAGCAACTGTACTATGAGCCGCCCCCCAATCTGTCATGACATAGCCACGGAAACCCCATTCCTTTTTTGGAAGTTGTAACAAATAGCTATTTTCGCAACTATAAATCCCATTTACTTTATTATACGCACACATAATAGAGCCAGGTTCGCCTACCTTTGTCGCAATTTCAAAAGCAAGCAAATCTGATTCTCTACCCGCTTGTTCATCGATATTCATATTCAATAACAAACGATTAGTTTCATAATTATTAAACGCGTAATGCTTTACCGTTGAGATAACGTGCTGACTTTGTGTACCTTGAATTTCTTCTGCTACCGTATAACCTGCTAGCAAAGGGTCTTCACCCAGATACTCAAAGTTGCGACCGTTTCTTGGGTCACGAACGAGAACGACACCCCCCCCAAGCAACACATTATAACCTCGATGAAAGGCTTCTTGTCCAAGCAATACCCCAACTTGATGAGCAAGATCACCATCAAATGAACCAGAAATAATTTGCCCGCTTGGTAAACCCGTCGTCCCGTCGCCAGGTCGAACTTTACCGGGATTAACCACACCTAAACCAGCGTCGGTAATCTGTTGAGCAGGTATTCCCAATCGAACAATTCCCGCTACATAACCAGCAGATCCAATTGCACCTTGTGGGATATCACTACCCAAAGCGTACTGACTATTTATCAATTGTAACTTTTCATCCAAAGTCATCGCTTGAACCAAAGCCTTTGCACGCTCTGAACGCGATAGCTTGGTATCTTTCCAAGGTTCAACACCATAAGCATGGCTAGCAAAGCCAATAAGCATTGAAGTAACTAGAAAATATGAGGATAATTTCATAGTAAGTTGTCTCCTTAAATAGTCGTCCTAGACAAAATTCTCAGAAATCTATACGGCTTTTGAATCCTAAAAAGGCCGCGTCATTTATATTCTTTTGCGCATTTGGATGAATTTCATATTGGAAATCAGGTTGGAAGCGAACCCCTCTATACACATGAATAATATACGTCAATTCGAAAGTACTCTCGGCGGATTGAATGCCGGTTGCTCCGTCTGAAATATCCCCTATAGGTAGACCCATAGCATAATTGTAACGTTCTGCATTACGCATTTTCCGACTCATCATTTGTTGAACGAATAAAATACCAACTGCATCTAAAGGTCTAGCATCCCAAAACCCTGTATCAATCAAACCAGCAAACAATTCATTTTGACGCATATAGGTTGTGGGATTATTATGCACCCACCCAAAATAACTGATCAGACCACTTAAATTACCAGGAGCGTTACGATGAATCATTTGATCCAGCAAAACATATTCTGAATCATTGCCCGCTTTCCAGCGTTGATTTGCCCCTTTATATTGGGTCTCACGCCCACCGTTAACACCTTCGCCCCAAACTGGGAAAGGGGATGTATCGTAAGCAAAACCGACTTTATAGTGACCCAACAGATCATGCTTACCCCAATGCGGTTCGTAACCAATTTCAACAGGAATTTCAGCACCTGCATCTTCACCTGTATCCACGACAGCAGCCCAACCCGCACGATGTCCAGCCGCGTTTCCATAAGCTGCTCGACTGGTTTGGAACAACCCAACCCGAATATAAACTTGCTGGGTAGGTCGGATTAACGTCGTGATCCCCCATGTTGAGTCGGGCCATGCGTTAAATCCACCGACTTGTCCGTTTAAAGCTTTTGGATTTCCGCAAACCCCGTTGTTCATAAAGTAACAGTAGATAGGACTGGCAGCATAAAATCCGCCAACACTGGAACGTCCAAAAGAGGTTACGACTCTTCCATCCCAAGCGTATTTATCCGCGTAAAGGTTAACCAATTTAGCTGCGACGTTACCCCCAGCCCCGTAAATTTCCTGAATCTGTGTAATGTTTTCACCAATAACTTTACCCAAATTATTTCCGTATCGACCCAAAACGGTCATATGGGTAAGCAACCCATCGGTAATCGCATTACGACCTACTAAGGTTGCCCAATCAATGTCTAAGTTGGCATCTACCGCACCCGCATTGGTAGCACCTCTTCGAACACCACCTGAAACGTTACCTGAAAACTCGTTTTGATTATCAACGTTTAAATTGACGCCATGTCTATATAACCATGTATTTAAACCACCCCAAGTCCCAAAAAGATGCTCTGGTCTAGGCAATAAAGGATTGTCTTCATCTTTTATTTGGTTAATCTTTTCTGGATTACTTTGAGCGCGACCGATAGAGGTTCTCCAATCCCCGCCACCCCCTGCAGGGATAAAGTGCCAATCGGTTATCCCATTGTTAGGAACATCATCGCTCGCAGTAGATGATGTCATATCATTGTTACTTTCTGCTTTTGCAGATTGATTGATTAAAGTACTTCCCGTGCCTAATAAAAGACAAAAAAGAAGATAAAACTCTTTTCCACATAAAGGAAGTTTCGTTTTTTTATGCAATGCCATATTTACCTAAATTCCATAATTAAGTTATTCAAAACTGTTTATCAATCTAGTACAAATATTAATAATTCATTAATTTTAATAAAATAATTACAAATACGTACTTAGTTCATACTTTTGAAGAAAACCAAACAACGTATACTAAGTATAAATATATACAAAAATATCAATAGTAAATTTAAAGAGATACTTATCCAAAAACAGGCACTAAATATTGATTTTAAAAAATGATTACGTTAATTTTACGATGCATCATCATCGAAATATTCGATAACCTAAATTGAAAAAGGAACCATAATGTTGGTTTTTTCAATAAAATATTGAGTATTTTTTTTTATTTGACCTGATATATTG
>NZ_CAWUGZ010000086.1:0-22823 GCF_963921845.1 Commensalibacter sp. Nvir
TTCATGGCTTGTTTGGATGGATCAGAAATAACCCGGGGTCCTGATACATATTCTCCAAACTCAGCTGTATTGGAAATAGAATAGTTCATATTGGCAAAGCCGCCTTCATAAATCAAATCGACAATAAGTTTGACTTCATGCAAACACTCAAAATACGCCATTTCTGGTGCATATCCTGCTTCAACCAATGTTTCAAAACCGTTGCGTATCAGCTCAACTAACCCTCCACACAAAACAGCTTGCTCGCCAAACAAATCGGTTTCGCATTCTTCTCGGAAAGTGGTTTCAATGACCCCTGCCCGTCCGCCTCCAATCGCCGAGGCATAGGACAAAGCGATCTCTAATGCATTTCCTGAGGCATCTTGATGAACAGCCACCAAGCAAGGAACGCCGCCCCCCCGTTGATATTCTGAGCGTACCGTATGACCTGGACCTTTTGGGGCAATCATAAAGACATCTAAATCGGATCGAGGTTCAATAATTTTAAAATGAATGGCTAATCCATGCGCAAAGGCAATCGCTGCCCCTTGTTTCAAATGTCCAGCCAATATATCTTGATATAAATCGCCTTGAATTTCATCAGGGGTCAAGATCATAACAATATCTGCCCACGAAGCTGCGTCTGCAACGGTCATCACTTTAAATCCCGCTGCTTCGGCTTTTTTTGCACTGTTGGATTCAGGCCTTAATCCAATAACAACTTCCTTGACACCACTTTCTTTCATGTTATTGGCATGAGCATGGCCTTGGCTACCATACCCTAGTACCGCAACTTTTTTACCTTTGATGAGATTAACATCGGCATCATGATCATAATATACGCGCATCATTTATTCCTTATTTTATCGACTTATATGCTTTGACAGCCACGTGCTATCGCTGCAATGCCCGTGCGAGATAATTCTACCAGTCCAAGAGGACGTAATAGATCTACAAAAGCATTAATCTTTTGTGTTTTACCCGTCAATTCAAATACAAGGGAATTGACACTTGCATCAACAACTTGTGCACGGAAGGCGTCCGCTAAAGTGAGCGCTTCTGCCCTTTCTGAACCACTGGAAACAACTTTGATTAAAGCGAGCTCCCGTGCAACATAAGCACCTTGGGTAGATAGATTAACCACCTCGTATACTGAAACTTGTCGATCAAGTTGTTCCTTTATTTGATTGATCACCATAGGCGTTCCAGAGGTAAGAATGTTTATTCTGGATTTATTTCCGTTTTTATCTATCGGTGCGACGGTTAAGCTTTCGATATTGTATCCTCTGCCGGATAATAATCCAATGACTCTGGACAATACACCGCTCTCATTCTCGACAATTAACGAAAAAATAGCATCAACGAAATCGTCTTGTTCCTGCTGAACAGTATGTGAAAATGTTTTTTTATCTGTGTAATCCATCTGAACAAGCCTCTTTGATTAAACGCTCGTTGATACTCAAGCGTTATTTTTATGCATAGGGTTTAATAGTATATCGTTATGAGGGGCACCAACGTGTATCATCGGATAACAGTTTTCTTCTTTTTCAACCCTTACATCGACAAGAACAGGGCCGTCTGTATCAAGCATTTCCTTAATAATCGAATCCAAATCCTTGACGGTATTAACGCGCAATCCTTTGATCCCAAAACTTTCAGCCAATCGGACGAAGTCGGGCAAGCTTTCGCTATAACTTTCTGAATAACGTCGGTCATAAATCAATTCTTGCCACTGCCGTACCATGCCCATGTATTCATTATTTAAAATAAATAGTTTAACCGGCAATCGATATTGTTTAATGGTGGCTAATTCTTGAATGTTCATCATTGTGGATGCCTCCCCAGCGATATCCACCACTAATTTACCTGGATGCGCAACTTGTGTCCCAATTGATGCAGGCAACCCATACCCCATGGTTCCCAATCCGCCAGAGGTCATAAAATGATTTGGCGCATCAAACGTAAAATATTGTGCCGTCCACATCTGATGTTGTCCGACCTCGGTGGTAATAAACGCTTCCAGGTTGCGTGCAGTAACCAATTCGTATAACCGCTTAATGGCATGTTGCGGTTTAACAATGCTATGGGGAGATTGGTCTTGCTCATACTGCAAACAATGAACAGAACGCCAATCCTCAATCCGCTTCCACCACGCCTTTAAAGCATTATAATCGCTTTTCGATGAGGCTTCTTGCCAGGCTTGAATCATAAGTTCAATCGTCTTCGCAACATCCCCCACAATAGGAAGATCCACTCTTACAATTTTGTTAATTTGAGAAGGATCAATATCCGCATGTATTTTATAAGATCTAGGAGAAAAATGTTTTACATTGCCAGTTACGCGGTCGTCAAACCTTACGCCTAAGCCAATCAACAGATCACAATCATGGGTTGCTAAGTTCGCTTCGTAAGTACCGTGCATTCCCAGCATTCCCAAAAATTGCTTATCTTTACCATCGAAGCCACCCAACCCCATTAAAGTTGAAGTTATAGGAAATCCCGTCAACTTGACCAATTGGTTTAATCCTAACGAAGCTTTTAAACCCGCGTTGATAATGCCTCCTCCTGTATAAAAAAGGGGGCGTTTTGCCTGTTTCATCATTTCAACGGCTTTAAAAACTGCCTTAGCGTTCGGGTCAATTTTGGGCCTGTAGGAGGGATGCGTATTAATCTCTTCGTTAATATAAGGAATTTGTTTTATCGTAATGTCTTTAGGAATATCAATTAATACAGGTCCAGGTCTTCCGGAACGCGCAATGTAAAATGCTTCTCTAATTTTTTTGGCCAATACATTACCATTTTTAATTAAATAATTAAATTTCGTTGCAGAGCGCGTAATTCCAACGGTGTCTGCCTCTTGAAACGCATCGTTCCCTATTAAGTTTGTAAATACCTGACCCGAAATACATACAATCGGTATGGAATCCATTAACGCATCGACTAAGCCCGTGACCACATTGGTTGCCCCTGGACCGCTTGTAACTAAAATAACGCCAACTTTTCCCGTGGAGCGGGCATAGGCTTCGGCTGCATGAACGGCTGCTTGCTCATGTCGAGTCAAAATATGACGGATCGTTTTTTGTTGAAACAAGGCATCATAAATCGGTAAAACAGCCCCACCAGGATAGCCAAAAATGACGTCAACCCCAAGGTCAACGAGTACGCGCAGTAAAACCTCAGCACCCGTCATAAGAACGGCATTCTTATGCTGAGAAGAGGAAGGCTGCTTTTGCTCGTCACGTACCATTATAGTCAATCCTTGAATTTTAGATAAATCCATAAAAAAATAATTTCATTGCTGAACGGTTATTAACCTAATCAATAAGTCTTAGGGGGTCAATAAAACTTTTAATAAAATGTAAAGATTTATCAACGATACTTTTATAAAATTCTAATTTTTGATCAATTATTGAACTAAAAATACAATTTTGATCATCACAGACTAATTTTTGATTATTAAACCAAGTCTCTTGCCTTTTAATATAGCGCTGAGTCCTTAAAACAGATTGAGCCGTTGCTTGCGATAAACTTAGTTCACCCTTCAAATAGCGTCCAAGCTCAGCCACTCCGTGCGTATGCAATAAAGGTGCATCCACATGGGGATTGGATTGTAAAAGCTGCTCAACTTCCTTGACTGCTCCATTTTCTATCATGTTTTCAAAACGTTCTTTAACCGCTTCTTTTAAACTGGATCGAGGGGGGGCTAATCGTATGACTAAAAATTTACACTGCGCACCGGGCAAATGCTTTTTCTGTTGCCAATAGTGTAACCCTTGACCTGTTGATTTCCACACTTCCCATGCCCGGGCAATGCGTTGTGCATCGGTTGGCTTTAATTTCAACGCCGTCAAAGGATCAAATTGTTTTAATTGGTCGTATACGTATAAACACCCTTTTTCCGACAACATCTGCCGAGCTTGGTTTCTACTCTCTTGACTTGGTTCTGGTATTTCAGCAATGCCGTGAATAAGCGCATTCAAATACATCCCCGTTCCGCCGCAAACGATAGGCAAACGCCTCTGGTCCCACGCTTGTTCAAGTTGAGCCAAAGCTTGCTCGCGCCACCAGCCCGCATTCCCCGTCTGGAACCAAGGCAAAACCCCGTACAATGTATGAGGAACCTGCCGCTCCTCTTCTTCAGTAGGCCTGGCGGTAAGGATACGCAAATCACGATAACATTGCATGGCATCGGCATTAATAATCACAGACTTTAAGCGTTCGGCCAAGCGTAACGCTAAAAATGATTTACCCGAACACGTCGGTCCTACTATAATTAAGGCAAAACGTTCAAAGTGTGTACCCATAAAGTCATCCAAAAAGTTAATTCGTTTTTGAAGAGTGTTCTACATTAAATAATTCGTTTGAGGTATTTATATGTGCATCCATCTTGAGATTTACAAAGCGGTTATCTCTCATATATCAAGCATTACCTGTCCGCCTAATACCCTTTTTTCCTAATTTTGTGTACCATGATCATTTAGAATTCTTCACCACATGGCGTATATTCTCACCTTAGTCACCCCTAAACCGTATCTGAATAACGTAATCCTTGGGCGTTTATCCAAAACTTTACGCGCTTGTAAATCAGTTTGGTTATCCGCTGGGCAAGCCTTAGATATCTATTTACCACCGTTTACCCCCATTCACCAAGCCCGAGCCTTACGTTTAGAATGTAAAGACAGACTCTCGCATACAAAAACAGATATTTTTTTAACTCTTGATACTTGTCGTCAAAAAAAGCTGCTTGTCGCTGATATGGATAATACCATTGTTCACGGAGAAACTCTGGACGAACTTGCAAAAAAAACTGATGTAGGACCACAAATTGCTGAAATCACAAATCGAGCTATGAACGGTGAACTCGATTTTCGCCAAGCATTAAAAGAAAGAGTTGCCCTTCTTAAAGATCTATCCACAGATTTTCTTGATAAGACGTGGGAAAACATAGCCTTAAATCAAGGGGCCAAAACCCTCATAGCTACGATGAAAAAACACCATGCGTATTGTATTCTTCTTTCTGGAGGGTTTAGTTTTTTTACACAGAAAGTTGCGGCTTACTGCGGCTTTAATGAACATCATGCGAATCACTTGTGTATATATAATGATAAATTAACTGGGAAAGTTAAAGAACCTATTTTGGACAACCAAACAAAGTTAAAAATATTGAATGAAAAAATAATTTCGTTAAACTTACGCATTTCAGAAACTATAGCGGTTGGCGATGGAGCCAATGATATCCCGATGTTAAAACGAGCAAGTATTGGGGTGGGATATTATCCTAAACCTATCGTCAAAAATGAAATGGATAACATTATTGAGCATACAAACTTAACGTCTTTATTATTTTTACAAGGATACCGAGCCCAACAAATTGTTGATGTTGGATAATATCATCCACTGTGTGGCGGCAACGCAAACGTATAACTTGGTAACCCATTCAACGCTCTGAGAGACTCAAAAAACAATAACGGAACCTATGGTTTTCAATGCATCATAAGCGTGCAAGCTAAGCCAATTCAAGAAATTTTTCTATCGCTTGTTTACTTGCTAATAACGCTAGTTTTTCATCGGTGGTTAACTGTTGCATGGCTTCTTCTTTGCTGGTTGATTCAGAAATTTTGACCAAACCCACTAGAAAATGAGCGTTTATTGGCTCATTTTTTTTCCTTTCTGGAGGAAGATGAGCTATGTGAAATTTTATTAGCTCAGGACTATGCAACAAACTGTCAAAAGCATCTTTTACAATTTTATCTTTGGAGCGCCGTTTTTCTTTACGATCCCTTTTTAGTATGTCTGGTCTAGAAGTTTCTTCAGGAATAATAAGCAAACCCATTTTCATACAAAATTTACCAAATTTTTGGCTAGACGTTATCCATACCAAGGGAATGGAAAAAAATAATCCAAACAGTACGGGAGTCATCCAAAAAAATAACGACGAAGAGACTTCCCAAGCCCCTATCCCCATTGCAATACCAAAAACAGTGTGAGGCCAATAACCCTTTATAACCGCACCTAAGGGTATGAAACCTAGGTTCCTCCTCTGCACCGACCAACCTGAATCGTATCCCCATAAAATTGAAATAACGGCCGAAGTTTGTATTAACATTGCAATAGGAGCCATTAACCCCCCGATAAGGGTTTCTAAAAAAATTGAAGACAACGCTTTAAGCGGACCTCCACACCCTTTTCTTAAAAAAGGATTAAATAACAACGCGATCCACGCGAGAAATTTCGGCGCAAGAAGCACCAACATAGTCAAAATAAACACATATTTTGCCAAAACAGGATCAACATGTGGCCAATTTGGAAATAAAACCCTTGAAGTAGCACTAAAATACTCGGGTTTGAAAAATAAAGCCTGCAAAGAAACCAAAATGCCAAATAACAAAAATAATAACCACAGCGGTGACATAAGATAGGCACCAATGCCAACCATCATATGAAGGCGACTGATCCAACTTAATCCTCTGGTAGGAATTACCAGTGCATGTTGTAAATTACCCTGACACCAGCGCCTATCCCTAATGGCTATATCGGTTAACGAAGGAGGGCTTTCTTCATAAGAGCCTCGCAATGCAGGAACCATATGAACAGCCCATCGCCCCCGACGTATTAACGCGGCTTCGACGAAATCGTGACTCATAATCATGCCGCCAAAAGGTTTTCGTATAGCTGGCAAATGAGGCATGCCTGCTTGTTCAGCAAATGCTTTGATACGAATAACGGCGTTGTGTCCCCAATAATTGCTTTCTGAGCCATGCCACCACGCCAACCCATAAGCAATCGTTGGCCCATAGACGCGACCAGCAAATTGTTGCAAACGCGCAAATAGGGTCGTTCCATTGACAATAACAGGAAGCGTTTGAATCAATCCAACGCTTTCATGGCGATCCATAGCCGCACATATACGAACAATGGTATCCCCTTCCATGAGGCTGTCCGCATCCAAAGTCAACATATAATCGTATGCAGAACCAAAACGCTGTACCCACTCACCTAGGTTGCCCGCCTTACGATCCGTATTCTTGAATCGTCGACGATAAAAAACACATTGATTGTTTTCAGCCTGCGCTCTCAACCTTAAAAATTCTGCTTCTTCTTCAACCCATATATCGGGGTGGGTTGTATCGGACAAAATGAAAAAATGAAAGTGTTTCCCTTGACCTGTGGCTTGTACACTATCGTAAATTGCTTTTAACCCCGCAATAACACGATGGGGATCTTCGTTATACGTCGGCATTAAAATTGCAATGGTTGAGCGTAATACCGGCAATTCTTTATCTGGATCAATATCCAGAGCTAATCCACCTTTTGACCTTAATTGATCAATAAACCCCCCTACTGAAGAGGTAAAAGAAAACGCAATCCAAAGAAACAAAACCGTAAATATGGATAAAATTATGCCCCCAAGCAGCGTTAGACCATTACTATTGAACACCAGATTCATTTCATAGGAGGCATAGCTGGTCAGCAGCATCGTAATACAAAACACAAATATTCGACGAATATAGATGCTGTTAAATTCCGTTGCCAACCATCGTGGGCGGCCAAAAACTTTGGGTTTACCCCATAGATTTTGTATCGGCATGTCTAAGGGCGCTTCAGGAGGTAGTGCACTTATATCAGGAGCTTTTAGTACATCGATAAAATGGGGAGATGAATATTTTTTTTCTTTGTCTATATCCTGTGTTTCCACGGCGGTCGGTGAGTCAACCATTATTACGTTTTAACCTTTCCCCAGCAAAATCGGATGGTCAAACTATAGAATATAAACCATCAAACATAAAGATCATTTTCAACTTCTCTATCCGTAAACGATTTTAAGTTTAAACAAATAATTTATATAAAAAATCCTCTAAGATAGTGTAGCATTAACATGTCTTGCGTTTTTGAAATTTCATAATCTGACCTTAAAGAGGATTTCAATGACCGAAGAACCAAAAAGACTTTTATCGTTCCCTCCTTTCGCCGTCGGTCTTAGAGACAGTCTTCGTGAAGGCTACTCTTTTAGCGATTTTAAACAGGATGTGTTAGCAGGACTAACGATTGGTACCGTTGCCGTACCTTTATCAATGGCTTTGGCAATTGCCACCGGGGTTCCCCCTGAATATGGTCTTTATACAGCAATGATCGCTGGGGCTATTATTGCCTTAACCGGTGGATCACGTTTTAATATTTCTGGCCCTACGGCTGCTTTTGTCGTTATTCTTTTTCCGATTGTCAACGATTACGGCATAGGCGGCTTACTTCTTTCAACGTTAATGGCAGGAATAATTCTAATCCTCTTTGGCCTTACGCGATTGGGATTATTGATACGATATGTGCCCTACCCAGTTGTATTAGGATTTACAGCAGGGATTGCAATCATTATTGCTGTTTTGCAAATTCCTGATTTTTTAGGACTTCGCACGAGCAAACTTGGAGACGATTTTATTAATAATTTTATTAATATCGTAACTTCGTTAAGCACCATCAATGTTTATGAACTGATCGTAGGCTTATCCACTTTAGCTATTTTATTAATATGGCCAAAACTAAAATTACCTTTACCTGCCCCTTTGGTGGGTTTGGTTTTAGGAGGAATTATTGCTTATGGTATTAATTCCACTGTAAATGGGGCAGATATTCATACAATTGCCTCTCGTTTTTCATGGAAAGCCCATGGTATGCAAGGAACTGGCATACCCCCCATTCCTCCGTCGTTTTTATTACCTTGGCAGCTTCCAGGGGGTAATGGGCAACCGCTCCATCTTGACTTTCATTTAATTCATAATTTAATTGGGCCCGCGTTTGCTATTGCAACGTTAGGGGCCATTGAATCCCTCCTTTGTGCAGTAATTGCGGATGAATTGACAATGACTAAGCATAATCCCAATTCCGAATTGATCGGCCAAGGATTAGGCAACCTCATTGCCCCTTTTTTTGGTGGTATCACGGCAACCGCTGCCATAGCAAGAACAGCAACAAATATACGCAGCGGGGCAAAAAGCCCCGTCGCAGCGCTTATACACTCAATTTTTGTTCTTCTAACCATTTTGTTCTTTGCAAACTTATTAGGCTACGTGCCTACGGCTTCGTTAGGAGCGTTGTTATTTATTGTTGCGTGGAACATGAGTGAGGCTAAGCATTGTTTCTATGTCCTTCGCACTTCGCCTAAAAGCGATGTTGCCATTCTAATCGTATGCTTTGGATTGACCGTTATATTTGATATGGTGGTTGCGGTAGGGGTAGGCATTGCCTTATCAGCCGCTTTATTTATTCGAAATATGACCGATGTCTCTAAAACGCGTCCTATTAAGACGCACCCTGAAATCAAAGGATTAGAAAAAGATGTGGCTATATTTGATATGGATGGCCCCCTATTTTTTGGTGCCACGGAAAAACTCTTGGGGTTGATTAAATCGCATATAGCTACGGCAAAAAAAATCTGTATCATTGACGTTCAGGATATTTTAAGCATCGATGCCACAGCAATAGCAGGTTTAAAATCTTTACAAACGCAATTGTACAAAAACAATCAGTCCTTGATTTTTGTAGGGGCTTCCCCTCAACTACTTCTTACGTTAAAAAAAGCAGGAATGACGGACGAACAAAAGAAATTAGCTTTTTGTAAAAATTTTTATGAAGTCAATGAGCTTGCCCAGCAATGGTTAGCTTCTTAACTGTGTTTGATTATTTTTTGGTAAACGAAATGATATCCTTTATCAAGTTAAGGTGTCCATCGATAAAGCCATTTTTCAGAAATTACAGCATCACCGTCCATTAAACTGGCACGTAATTCAGCACTTTTGGCGTCTTGAGGTGAAAATTCGAACGTAACCCTCCAGCCATGTGTAACTGTGTTTGCCTCTACAACAATATTATCAATTTTTCCTGCAGTCGTCGTAATATTAAATTTAAGCTCTTTGTTCGGTGGAAAACTATTTAAAGGTCCATCAAAAAAATCAATGCAAAAAAACCGCACGTTTTTCTTATCAACAACCGAGCCTATGCGTGTAGCGGCAACCCTGGCCAATGAGGATATCCAAGGATTATCCCATCCCCAATACATTCTATAAATAAAATTATATTCTTGATTTTCTTTAAACGGTTGCTGAGGCCTCCAAAAAGCGACAATATTATCATTTACTTCACTAGGAGTGGGTATTTCAACAAGATTAACGCTCCCTGATTCCCAATCCCCTATTGGTTCAATCCATAATGATGGCCTAAGCTCGTAATGCAACGCTAGATCTTCATACTGGCTGAAATCACGTTTCCTTTGAATAAGACCAAACCCTCGTGGAGTAGCATCTGAAAAAACAGAATACTGTAAATCAACAGGGTTATTTAAAGGACGCCATAGTTCTTCGCCTTTGCCTGTCCACATCAATAGACCCTCACTATCATGTGCAGCGGGTCTCCAATCGTCAATGTGATCTCGATTGTTGGAATCAAAATAAAACATTCCTGTTAGAGGCGCCACCCCACCGGTGACGATTAACTTTCTAGGATAAAGATAGTTTTCAACATCAAAGATAGTGGTGGTTCCCGGTCTAATGGTAAATTGATAAGCCCCTGCTATTGACGGGCTATCAAGGAGGGCATAAATAACAAGCGATTCAACGTCCTTATCTGGTTTTACGATCCAAAAAGCTCTAAAAAGAGGAAATTCTTCTCCTTGAGAATCCGCAGTTCCTTTGGCAAACCCCCGTGCAGATAATCCATATTGCTGGCCTTTTGCGACGGCTCTAAAATAAGAAGCTCCCAAAAATACAGCAAATTCCTCCATTGTTTTTCCATTAAGAGGGGTCATTAATTTGATACCCGAAAACCCAAGGTTTTGATCTACTTTTAATTTCGGATCGGTGTACGTGAACATATCGGGATCATAAGGAACGGGGGATGCCAAGCCATCCACCACTTGGTAAATATCCAATCGCGGTCTATACAAAAACCCTCTAGGGAAAAACTGAACTTGAAAATTCAGCTGATCCTCGCTCCACAATGCCCGTTCTGGTTTAAAAACAATGCTTCTAAAGCCATCAAAATCCAATTTGTCTACCGCAGGAGGGAGTTGATCGTTAGGTTCTTTATACGCTACCATTGCCAAATCGGCTGCAAGTTTTTTTAGGGTAGAAAAATCAAATTTCTCCCCTTTATTTTTTTTGGATGCTTTATCTTGTGCAAAAGCTGAATAACCAAGGGGAGAGGAATTGCCTAATACGCTTATCATTGAGATTCCTGCGGTAGATTTTAATAATTCACGTCGAAAAACCACATTAAAATCCTTATATAAATTTAAAATGAGTAAACTATTATTACTGTCAAAGGGGTTTTAGAACGCGCTATGCTAAGCAATTACCATCCGTTTAATCCTATCACCTACAGCTCTTTTCTTTAACCATAACCTAATACCACCAAAAATATTATTTTTTGATCCACCATTTTACCGGTTCGGGCTTTACAGAACAAGCATAATTCAATTTGGCACTTAATTTTTCTGAACTATCCGCAACTTTTTTTTTATTTAATGGAAATTGCTCCCGCAAAATTTGAATTTGTTGAAGCAATTCTGTATTTTGCTTAATCAATTGCTCAAACATGCGGGCATTCGTTAAAGTAATTTTCTCCAGTTTATCTTGCTTATCAGAAAGATCAGCTAACAACGTGATAATTTCAGAGCTCGTTGGCAAGGGGTCTGAAGACCGATAAAGCTCTTTTTCATGTTTGTTTGCCAAAGAATAGTCTTCGTTCTGACTCTTAACACGTTTTGTGAAACGATTAGAAGGTAATTTTTCAACAATAACGTCGCCATCTTGCACAAACCGACGACGCTGAGATGATTCTTTAAGTTTTAAACGATTTTTCAAAGCGTCATTTTTTTTTGAGGAAGAGGATCCTATATTCTCCAACGCTTTTTTTACGGCATCGACGTCAAAATTTTTTGCATAATTTTGTTCGTGATTGCTTTGGGTTTGAGAAAAAAAACACGTATTTTCTCTACTTGTAGACACTATTTTAACTTCCCTATGTAAATATAATTTGGGTTATGGAATTATTATAAAAGACTTAAAGTCTAAGTTTAATGGATAAAATTTTATAGGAACATTAAGTTTCATTACTATAAATGAGTCAAGAGCAGAAAACTCTATAAATTATGGGGTAAAATGTTACAATAACAGAAAAACCATTCTTGTAAAGAATATCTTTGCAGAGTGCCCTTAATTTGTAGTTATAATTTTAGAACTTTCCCAAAAAGGCATTGTTACGCTAATATAATTTCTTTACCCATGCCATTTTTTATAGAAAATTTAATGCTTACACGCAATATGATCCTATCATTATGATTTTAACTAATAATGTATAGGATATTTACAAGAAACTCAGATGAAAAGGGCACTTTACATCTAACCTAACCCATCTATCTGGCCTTAATATCTGGATAATTGTTCTTTAATAGTTTCATTGAACTGATTTGGATTTTTGCAAATCTTGAAGTTTTGTCCGTGCGAATTGATTCATCGTATAGCTCTCGGAGTAAAGAAGTGCCTGATTAAAATAAAATTCTGCAAGCCCAGTGTTAGACATGTGCTTCGCAGTCTCTCCGGCACGTAGATAGCATCGAGCTGCTTCTTGGGATTGATGTAAGGTTAAATAAATTTTAGCCTGCAGCAATAGATCTCTTAGCATAGCCCGGTAATCTTTTTGCTGCCGACGAACCGCTTCCACCTGTTGTGCTTGGGATAAAGCTTTTTGGTAATCACCAACCGATAAAGAATATAGAGATTTTAACTCAGTAACATCAGCCTTAGCACTTAAATTATTTTTATCCTGCGTAGTTTTATCGGCTTCAAGTTGATTAATACAATATTGAAGGGTGGATATATCCTGCAATTGGTAACTAAGAAAGCCCATTAAAAATACGGAACGCTGTTTAATATCTTGATCTTCACTTGTCGAGGCGAGTTTAATAAATGCGATAGCCTTTTGATAAAGACCTTTTTTATACAAGCAAACCCCTTGTAACAAATCAAGTTGTTTACTATCGTTTTGACCCCTAATGTATAACTCTTGTCTGGTTTTATAAAGGGTTGATTCTGCGTCGTCAATTTTGTTCAACGCCAGTTGGACGGTGGCTAAATTATATCCAGAATTATTTATGCTATTTCTATCATCGTGCCCCAAAGCTAAATCAAAAGCCTTTGTGTAATTAACCTCTGCTTGTTTTAAACGATTATAATAAACGGCGTCTTTAGCGACGTCCATGGTACGATCATAGGGGTCATCCCTCAGTGGCTTCTCTGTTTTATGACCACACGCGAAAAGCATGATACTAACCCCTACCATCGATGCAAGAAAAATAAATTTTCTCATGGGTTTATCTCCCTCGCTGGTAGACGTTTTGTTTTTGATGAGGGATGACTGGAGCCGCCTAGTATCCATAAGCTTTTTAATTGATTGATTAACTGTTGTAAGTCATGAACAGTAGATTGCAATTGGATCATCATACTAGGGAGTTGCTCGGTAGTCTCAGCAATATTTTTTGATATAGGATTTAATTGAGGCGAAACGTTTGTAATATCCTTTGAAACTTTTTCGAAATTAGATACAATTTTATCAGAGTGTCGAATAACATGATTAATATTGTGCTCAATAGGTTTTAACTGATTGATGATATCATTGAGGGATTGTATCATTTTTTCAGAACGTCGTATTAATTCATCATTATTAATTAATCGTCCAATAGTACCTTTTCCTTGTTGAATTCCTTCAATTGCTATTTCTAAAGAAGACATAATATTTTGCGCACTATCCATGGTAGGCACTATGCGTTTACGAATTTCTGCAACCATTTGGGACAACTGATCGGCAGGATTAGGCTCGGTCTTCGCTATCACTACGGCATAATTCCAGTTTAATGGGGCACTGTACCCCCTTGTAATGGCTACATAAGATGCTCCAGCAACCGCAAATTGTCTTTTGATGGTCACTTGGCTATCTTTACGAATGAAATTTCTTAACTGCGGGCGTACCGTAGCCAAGGCGGATAATCCTCCATCTGAATTGACATTAATTTCTTTAATCGTACCCGCGTTGATGCCGAATACTTCAACGTTATCCCCTACAGATAAGTTTGCCACCCCCGATTGTGGAAGAATAATATTTAGTTTGGCCGCTGGCGTAACCCAATCCCTTAAAATACCCGCCTCAATAATAGCACCGACAAAAGCCAATACACATAAAAGAACAATTGCACCCGTCCACTCGTTGGCGTACCGCATACGAAATAATATTCGATTATCTGGGTCTTGTTGTTTTTTAAATATCATTTTACTACCGTTTCAGTATTAAACCTTTTTCTTCTAGGCCCATACAATTCGCAATGTTGCTTTGATAATCGCTCCATAATGAGAGTTGGCTCGTGAAACAAATAATAGCAGTGCCTCGCGATTGTGCATCATTCATTGCTTCCATCAAAGGAAACAATAACGATTGTCCCAATCCTTCGATGGGATATTCAAGTAATAAAAGATCAGGTCGACATGCAAAAGCCTTAACAAAAGAAGCTCGAATTAGATCTATATCATTCAAGTGCCTAGGAATATCCATAGGCAATCCTAATAAACCAAAGCGAACACAAAAAGCATTAGCATTTCGAATGATGGTATCAATAGGCAAGCGCGTATGATGCAACAAAGGCAATATAATATTAATACCAACCGAGTAAGTGTCCATCCAACCGCCTTTTTGATACACTCTACCGATACGTCCTTTTAATGCGGAATTTTGGGGTTCTCGTAATGTCGACCAATCCAACCCTTCAAATAAAACCTTGCCTTCTCTTAAAGGAACAATACCCGAGCACAAATCTGCCATACCTGAAGCGGCCCATCTGTTACGCGATTCAATAAGGACACATTCCCCTTCATTAACCCTAAGATCATAAGTAATCGGTAGGAGATCAGGCATATTAAATACTGGTTTTGCCCCAATTAATTCGAGTAAAAGCGCGCCCAATTTTCTAAAACTCCATGGTGAAAAGGATATTAACAACCATGATAAGCAAAATACCTCGCGTAAATCCTTTGGATATGGTTATTGATGCCTCATCATTTGCCCTTACATTCATACCGGTCACACAGGAACCAATCCCAATACTGAATCCTATCACTAGGAATTTAAGGGGTACAAGGATATAATCCCATAGCGACATCGAAAGCAAAATTTGACCGTAAAATGTCCAAATTGAATCTTGCATTGTGCCCATCACGTAGGTTGCCACGTATCCAATAAATAATGACACCATTCCAAAAATCATTCCAAGCGAAAAACACCCCAAGGTTAAAGCCCACGTCCTTGGAACAACAATGGAAATAAAAGGATCAATACCCATCGAGGCAAAAGTTTTAAGTTGTCCACCAAAAGCCAGTTGGCCACACTCTGCCACGGTAACAATCCCATTGCGTCCAAGCAAGATCATACCCACTAAAATTGGAGCCGCTTCCCTTAAAATGACCGTGATCAAAATCGGCCCCGTCATTTTGGAAAGCCCTGCCGCCCCCAGCCAATAAACCGCTTGAGACACTACCGCTAACCCCGTAAGCGAAGCCGTAAACAATGTACTGAAAAATCCTCCACTTACCGCTTGCGACAGAGTTTTCTTGAATTCGTAACGCACCGTTCGTCGCCACGTTACCCACGACACACTTTTTAAGCAAACGCCAAAAGATACGGACAACATATTCAAAAAAAATCGAAAATAACTTCGTGTGAAATATCCAATTTTGTATAAAATCGGTTGCAAGAACCAAAAAGTAAAAATAAATGCTTTTTTAAAGAGTGAAAATCGACCCGAAACGTTGCTTATTTGCTCGGATACGTTATTGAAAATTTTATCATCTCTACGTTTAATGAATGCAAAATATGCATCCGTATCAACATGATTCTCTTCTTCGCCCTCAGACCTTTGAACTTCAGAGCGCTGATGATTTTGATGAACTTTATTTTGCCACTCTTCTCTATTCATTTTCTTCCAATCAATAAATAGATATGAGCACTACCAAAATTTGGAATAAAATAACTTCCTCTAGGGCGAAATAAAAAATCTTTTTTTAAAGCCTCGTAACCTTTGGACGTTACCTGCACAATGCCTTCATCTTTGGACATGTTTGCAATCAGAGAGGCCATACTGAGCGCGCTTCCCCAAGAAGTAAACGTATCCTTGTTTTTTCCTATCCAAGAACCAATAACCGAACCAATTTCAATCCCTATGCCAAAATTATAGTTCTGTTTACGATCCGAATGGGGAATAACATCCAAACATGCATCCCGCATCTCTAAAGCCGCATGGGCTACGCGTAAAGGAGCCGTAACATCGGCTTCTTCTCGAAAACCCGATATGCCAACTAATGAACCCCCCATAATTTTAAAGTAATCCAGTTTATATTTTTCAGCGATCTGTTGTAAAACGAAGGCCAACTTTTCAACGCGTTCAATAATCGTGTTAACCGTTTCTGGATAGATAAATAAATATTCACTAAAGGACATATATAAAATTGCAGCGTGGGTAAATTCTCGATGGATAGCAATGCCAGAAGATTTATCATTTTGTCCTTCAACACCCAGTTGTGTTGACCCCATCAATAAATTATCATTGGGATATTCTTCCTTAGGATTAATTGTGTTTTTATCCTTGTAGCGCTCAACCAACGAGGGACTCTTATCGTCTGGATTAGGGGGTATTCCAGCCGTTTTTTGATTTTCTAACCTAGATAAAATAATTCGTAATCCAACAATTCCAGTAAAATAATTTATAATTCTTTTTAAATACGTATAATCGCTAGGGTTCTTTACAATGACTATCCCTAACAGCCCGTCTTTATTTTGTGCTGCAGAAATAATCAAACGTTCCTCATCGTCTTCATTACTAAAAAATTTTTTTGAAGCGTTATACAATTGGCTATTTATGGTTGCGGAGACAACAAACGATGGGTTTTTGTTCGCGTATGTTAAAATAGCAGAAATTTCATGACATGCGATTTCGTCGCCACCACTATGAGTTTTAAGCTTTGAAGAATAGGTATCGTAACAAAATAAAGTGTCTTCGTGTTCTAATTTAATCCATAAACTTGTTTGATCTGCCGAAGAAACCTGACAAAGAATTTCAAGCAGCTCTAAACCATCATTGTCTAGATTAAATAACTCTTTTTCTCTAAGAAATCGATCGACCGCTTCGTCCTCTTGATGCGTTTCTTGCTCAACGATTTGTTTTGCACGATCCAAACGTTCAATACGATACGCTTGATAAATTAAATAACTGGCCATTACGATGGCAAATAAAATAATAAGTAAGGATAAAAAAAGAGCCTGTTTACCCGTTCTCTGAGCAAAATGGGCGTAATCTCGTTCAGGAATAACGATCATAACCGCCCATTCTTGACCCGATAAAGGCAATGCGGACGTAATGCTGATGTAGGTTCCTTTTTTCCCTTGAGATAATTTTTTGTTTGAACCACCGTTAGGTAAAGCTTCAGTTCCTTTTGTCGCCTGAACATCTTTAACAATATCAAACGAATGAATGCCGGATCCATTGACCAAAAAATGATCATAAGCCGCTGACAAAATTGGATGGGATACAGAATCAATTTTTGTATCGTTGATTTGCCAATCCTTATCTTGCATCTTTAACAGAAAATCAGGCGATGCAATGATATGCGCTTCTTTATCAACAATAATCGCCTTAGAATGACTGCTTATATTAAGACTATTTAAAAAACTGGCCAATTTACTTAACGAAATGTTAACAGCAAACACGCCTTTTTTCCCAGATCGATCAACAAAAAAGATTGAAGCCGTTACCACCAGGCCTTGCTTGGCGTTAACAATTACCGGCCGAGACCACGTCAATTTTTGTGACGCTATGGCAGCCTTATACCATTGAGTTTTCCTTGGATCGTATGCGTTTGCTAAAACATATTTATGGTTCAAGCTTTTGCCATCTAAGGTTTTGTTTTCAACAAAAAATTGTCCACCTTTGATATTTTGGGTTAGCGTAACTACCCGTACTTGGTTTGGATCTTTATCCAAACGTTCAATCATCGTAAAAAACCCTTCTTCATTAGAAAGGTAAAACGATTGAATTTGTTGATTTTTCCGCAAACTGCTCATGGCATAAGTATAAAAAATCCCGCTTTCAAAGTCTGGGGGAACGTGAGAAAGCATATCAATGGCAATTTTACTTGTGGACGTAGCGGGACGTAGATACGATGTAACTTCTTGAGAGATTCTCGATTGCTCGGATTTAAGAATAACGTGCGTAAGGGTTAATATACCGGATTTTGTTTTTTGATACGATAGATAAGTAGCCACCGTGACAACGATAATAACCAACACAACAATAGTAATAGGCGGCGCAAAACGAAAAAACAATTTACGAAATTGATCGTTATTTTTTTTGGTTGGAGAAACGATTTCAAATTCGCTCACTTTGTTTTTCCTCTGATAAAAATTATTTTAATCTACTAAAACATTGATGATTAAAGAGAAAGAGAAGTGTTTCAATAACATTTTGCTATTTTTACGGTTTTGGGTTTCGTTTTTTAAGCAATTTTTGTCGATTGTAATGTATTTTATCATTTATAAAAAGACCTCTTTCGAAATGGATCCATTTTAGTCTATAATAAAGTATCTACTCGCAAAGAATATAAGATCCAGTCACCTTTCATATTTTAATTTTGGTGAACATCATGCCCTATTCCGTATTATTTGTGTGTCTTGGAAATATTTGTCGTTCGCCATTAGCAGAGGCCGCGTTCAAGCAAGAAGTTCACAAACGCAATTTACCTATACATGTCGAGTCCGCAGGTATTGGCCCATGGCATATTAATCAACCCCCAGACCCTCGTGCTATCCGTCAAGCGTCTCAACACGGGATCGATATTCGTCACTATAAGGGGAGGCAAATTAACGCTACTGATTTCCTCAATTTTTCCCATATTATTGCTATGGATAAAAAAAATATTGCACAGCTGGTAAAATTAGCACCTAAAATGCATCGTAGTTCAATCAAACTTTTTATGGATTATGTACCAGACCATAAACAAGACGAAATCCCAGATCCTTATTATGGTGATGAAAAAGATTTTCAAAAAACATGGGAACAAGTCTCCTTAGGGGCTTTTCATCTGGCAAATTATTTTGAAGAATTAATTTTGAAAAACAGCGTTTTGTAACGGATTTGTTAAAATTTAACCCAATATAAAATGTTTATATTCAATTAAAATTTTTAACAATCTATACGCTTTATCTAGTTATGATTTCCATTTTTGATAGTAAGCGTATCACAAACCTCGTGTATGTTGGAATTCTTGAAGTCCAACCCCAGGATGTATAAAATACTGACAGAACAAACAAGAGGAATTTACAATCTTTTGCAATCTAAAGCAAAAAATCAAAACGAATGCGTTTACTTTAATTAAGATGCACTGATTGACACATTTTTCTGAATTCACTTTCAACAAAAAGTCAGTTCTAAAAATTACTGCTTTAAATTTAAATGAAACGAGGGTTTCAAAACCTATTTCTATAAGTTTACAAAAGCCATATTAAATAAAATAATATTTTCACATAACGGCTGGATTTTATGAATTCATATATTATAATCCACACCGTAAAAATTATTTTTAATAAAACAAATTTTAATCGTGCAAACGCATATCTAGAGTTTTTAGCAAATTCCAATTTTTACATACTTAGAAAGTAATAATGTGAGTGCATCTTACGGATTTAAATAAATTTTCATAAGAAATGAACACGCTAACTTTTGTAGGTTTATATACTTTTATTGATTATCTATAACCCCTTTAAATATCCATAATACTATTAAAATAATTGTATTTTCAACTGTATGTCCTAAATACAAACATTAATTTCTTTCTACGACCTGTAACTGCACGTTAAAAGTTGATAGTAAAACGCTTTGAACAATTTAGCTTGATATTCAATCAAATCGACACTTCAATTAAATAAATAATTGACAAACAGTAATAATTTCTCCGACACTTTACTTATCACTATTTCGATTATACCTACTTCTTCTGAAAATACAAAATGGCCTCAACAACATTATTACAATACGCAGAAAAATATTTTAAAGAACCTCTAAAAAAAGCCCATCCATTAACGCAAGGAAGCTTGTCTGAGGTTTATCATATAACTACCCAGAACAATCAGGAATACGTTATTAAAAATGGTTATTCTCCTCAGGCAGAAGCTCACATGCTGCAAACACTTAAAAGCCATACCATTAATGTGCCAGAGGTCATCTATTCAGACCAACATATCCTTATTCTTGAATTTATTCATGAAACGAATTGCTTATCCAAAAAAGTATGGGAAAATCTTGCTCAAACTTTAAATATTTTACATTCAGTACACAGCCCTTTCTATGGTTGGTCAGAGGATTATGCTTTTGGTCAATTGGCTTTTACGAATAAACATGACCAAAATTGGCCTGAGTTTTGGTCTAGGAATCGCTTGGAACCTTTTATATCCAAGCTCCCAGGCTCGTTAACACCTTCTATAGAAACGTTAATGAAAACAATAACCGAATTTTTACCTGAACATCCCCTACCCTCTCTTTTACACGGAGACCTTTGGACAGGTAATATACTGGCTCACTTTAATACGCCCTATTTGATTGATCCCGCGTGTTATTATGGACATAACGAAGTCGACCTTGCTATGCTCAATTTGTTTGGTAGTCCGCCTGATGCATTTTATACGCACTATGCAATGCTCGATAAGGAATGGCATCATCGTTGTGCCATCTATCAATTGTTTCCGGCTATGGTTCATTATGTTCTTTTTGGAAATTTCTATCTAAAAATGATCCACTCGTTATTACAATCATTAAAATTATAGTTTTTATTCCACACTTAAAACATGAATCATGGTTCATTTAGCAACAATTTGTAATGAAATTTTATTTATTATACCTATTTTAAGCTTTAAACTCTATCAAGAGTGTTGCATAAATATACACCTTTAAAAAAGTTATTATAAACGTAGGAATAACTCAAAATACGCTTTATTTAGTATTTTAAATACGATACTACACCTTTAACATTTTCTTATCTGCCATACTAAAACACCTGTTAAAATCTGTATAACTCTTCGCTGATAGCTGAGCCATTTAAGGTAGTGTTTATAACCCCTTATTTTTTACGGAACTTATACATTGACCGCCACACCTCACAGTAAAAATACCGAAAATTTTCGAAGAAAATTATCTGTATGGGTCATTATTATTTTAGGACTTTTAACCGCTATTGGGCCTTTGGCAACGGATATGTACCTCCCCGCGTTTCCGCAAATAAGTAAGGATTTGGCTGGCTATGGTTACGGTGCTGCACAGATAACGCTAACGGTTTGGTTTATAGGTCTTGCTATTGGCCAATTTTCCATAGGTCCTATCGCCGATCGATTTGGAAGAAAAGCGCCCCTGCTTATAGGGATGTGTACCTTCACCTTAGGATCTATAGGTTGTGCCACGGTTTCAAATTTTTATCTTTTTTGTTTTTGTCGTTTAATTTCTTCTATAGGTGGCGCTTCTGGAATGGTTATCCCCAGAGCAATGGTTCGAGACATTTCCTCTGGCTCGGCAGGTATAAAGACCATGGCACAGCTTGCTTTGGTAAGCTGTATCGTTCCGATTATCGCACCAACCCTAGGAGGGTTATTAATTGCACAATTTCCTTGGAGAATCCTTTTTTGGATTATGGGGGCTTATGGTCTTATAGGAACCACTATCGTTTATTTTATTTTGCCAGATACTTTAGCCATTCAATACCGTATACGATCCTCTATTCGTTCCATTGCTTGGCGCTATTTAAAAATTATACGGGAACCTATTTTTTTCTCCAATACCATGATGACCAGCAGTGGCTTATTCATGATTTTTGCTTATCTCAGCGGTACTCCGGACGTGCTTCATAATGTTATGCATCTTTCCAGTCTTCAATTGGCATTATGGTTTGGGATCAATTCGGTGGCTATTGCAGGATGCAACCAAATTAATGGTTTGTTAGTAAGCAAAGTTCGACCCTACATAATGCTTAATATTGCTGTTAATGTTGCTTTCATCGCTAGCGTTTTATTAATCCTATTAAGCTTTTTGCCTATACCTTATACCCGTTTAGGAATTATTATTTCTTGTAGTCCTATTGTGGTCATCATGGGCTGCCTAGGATTTGTTTTTCCTAATTGTACTATTTTCGCATTTACCTTACATGGGAGACGCGTAGGCAGTGCCTCTGCACTTTTAGGCACCCTTCAATTTGGACTGGGCGCATTAAGCAGTTGGATGATGGGTACGTTGCATTTGACCAGTATGCGCCCTGTAGCATTTGGTGTATTCACGGGCATTTCAAGTCTGTTTATTTTTAATATATGGCGGCGAAACGTTACCCGTTCTATTTTAAAAAAAATGAAAGAAAGAATAAAAAAAGGGCAACATAATTATTATCAATTTATTAGAGATTTAGACTAAATTTTGGTTTAGTTAAAAAAACCCTTTATAGGTAAAAAGTAAAAAATTCGTAATATCTCTTTGGTTAGCTTAGTTAGTTTTGCTCCAAGGTCCGCTTTAGGAGCAATCGAAATCCCTACGAAAAAAATTTCTCTTTGTATGTTTTTTAATTTTGTCTAAATCATCGCTATCGCATCACCCTAAACGTCTCTGATATTAAAAATAAAATTTCTGTTTAATAGAAAAGCGAGAAGATTCACTTTAGTGTTTTGAAACAATTTCTATAAGAAAACATAAACACGGGACGTGCTATAAAATTATCAACCATAAAACC
>NZ_CAWUGZ010000087.1:0-1596 GCF_963921845.1 Commensalibacter sp. Nvir
AGGTAGAATAGTATACTGCTTTAATAAACATTATGTGAATATTATTTATTATTCAAATTATTTTTAATGAATATATAATGAACCTATAAAGTGCTTATTAAAAATAAAAGAATAAATTTATTGGTTTCCTAAAATATTAAGTAATTTTAGTATAGTCGTAAGCATGAATGACGAGGAGGATGGTCCTGATGATTTATGGCAAAGAACGATTTAATAAATGGTTTTGGTATTATTTAAGTTTTATTGTTTTAATATTAATTTTGAGTATGCCACTCTTGTGTGCCCAAGGTCCTATTTACGATAAAAATGGTAATTATCTTGGTAGGATGGACAAAGATGGTAGTTTATATGATGATAGGGGTAATTACCGAGGAAGACAAAATTCACAAGGTGATTTATACAATAGGCAGGGGGGATATAAAGGGAGAGTTGAAGAAAATGGCAATATCTACAGTTCCTCTGGTATCTATGAAGGTCGCATAGATTTGGATGGAAGTATTTATGATCAATCGGGTCAATTTAAGGGTAAAGTAGATGAGAAAGGTAATGTTTATAAAGCCTCAGGGGAATATCTTGGTCGTGTAGATCCCCACCATCCACAAACTGCATTTAAGCTTTTAAAATAAAAAAAATTACCATAAACTGCGTAACATCATAATGCTTGCGATTGAAAGTATGCTCCGTTGCACCTTGATATTTTTTAAGTATCAGAATATGCTTACTTTTATTATTGTATATTTATTCTGTCTAAAGTAATTAATTCTGATTTTGTCAAAGGATATGCTATAGTATTTACTAGGTGTTTAGCAATTGATGCGATAGAATGCTTAGGGTTATACCCAGGATAATTCCTTTGCGCTAATCATTTAATGTACAATAAAAATAATATTTGCTTGCTTCTGATAGTTACGTGTCTTTTGACCACTTAATTTATTGAAGAGGAAAAAATGAAGTTAAATATGAAATTATTTGCAATAACTGCTTTAGGTTTTGGATTAATAGGGGGTTCGAGTTTTGCTGTTGATGCAACTCAACAAGCGGCCTCTGCAGTACCTGTTGCACCTGTAGTAGCGGTCGCTCCCGTAGCCATGATACAACCCAGTGCAGTATATAATATACAATTATCAAGAATTGATCGTGGAGGTTACATTTACAATACTACCAATCAATGTATAGGACGCATAGACAGCCATGGTAATATTTTTAATGGCAATAATACTAACCTAGGACAAATTCATAAAAACGGATATGTCTATAATGCAAACAATCAAAACATTGGTCGTATTACAAAAAAAGGAAAAATTTTTGATAGTAATAATAAATTCGTAGGAAAAATTAATCGCGACGGAAGAGTATTCAATTTTAATAATATTGCCATGGGTACTGTAGATCCCGCGTATCGTAATGCTGCAGTGTTGTTATTACTGGGAGATAATAACCTTTTTAAAGTTAGGTAAAAATTTAAATAAATTGCTTTTAAGATAATTAATACATAGTAATTTTGAAGGTATATTTTTTTATAGTCTTCAAAATTACTTTTTTTAAAGATATCGTTATCATTGCACTATAAAATCAAATAGTTTTTCAATCTAAAAA
>NZ_CAWUGZ010000088.1:0-5930 GCF_963921845.1 Commensalibacter sp. Nvir
AGATAATATGAACACATTCTCTACCGAAAGCATCATCAAAATAGAAAAACTGTTCATCGAGTTTCCTATTTTTCATAGTAGCAATCGCTCTTTGAAAAAAATCATGTTTTCAAGAGCAAGTAAATTAATAAAAGCCCGTAAAAATAAAAAACAACACACAGGCGCAGAACTGGCTACCAATGCCAATCAAGAGCTTATTGTTAAAGCTTTACAAGATGTTTCTTTAACCTTTTATCCTGGAGATAGAATAGGTTTAATTGGCCATAACGGTTCTGGAAAATCAACCTTGTTGCGTGCGATTACGGGTATTTACGAACCAAATTTTGGCAAAATTATTGTACAAGGAACGATAGAAGCCTTACTTAACATAAATTCTGGGATGAATCCCTTACTTACTGGAAGACAAAATATTACCCTGCATGGGAAAAAATTAGGATACAGTAAAGAAAAAATTAAACTTCTTGAACAAGATGTTGAAAATTTTGCTGAGTTAAATGAATTTTTAGAATTGCCGCTCAAAACCTATTCTGCGGGAATGTTAATGCGTTTAAGTTTTGGTTTAGCCACTTCAGTCATCCCAAATATCTTGCTTATGGATGAATGGTTCATGGCGGGCGACAACAATTTTCAGGAAAAAGCCCGCGAACGATTGATAAGTATCGTTAATAGAGCGGACATTGTCGTTATTACAACACACTCCCTCCCAATACTTCAACAATGGTGTAAACGTATCATTTGGCTCCAGGCGGGGAAAGTCATTGGTGATGGGCCTACTGACGAAATTATTCAACGTTACACAGCACATATGAAAGTGGAAACTAGTACAAACAATTAAAATTGTTGATATTATTCGCATTGTTTTTCTTGTATCATCTTGCTAAGTTCAATATCGAGTTCATTCGCATTTGAAAGCAACATGGCATCCACACCCCCTCCCCCCAATGAATCTTCACAACAAGAACGATTTTATTTTTTAGTTCAAAATGTAGTGCTCGTTGCCGTTGGCATTATATCAATATGGCTAATTGGTGATTTATTGATGATTGTATTTGCGGCCACGTTAACGGCAATTATTCTTAAAGGATTGGCCAGTATTGTTCGAAAATATACGCGTCTTCCATACGGAATATCACTGACTTTGGTGGTTATGATTATATTTTCTGCCCTTTTTGCATTAATATGGACAAGTGGTCCAGAAATCAGCGAACAAATTCTTAAATTAAAACACGCCATAACTCTACAGGTAGGCAATTTAAGGGATCAACTGCACACTAGCCCCTTAGGAAATATAGTCTTGGATTATCTTCCTAATTCGGTCGGTGGAAACCATAATGAGCCCTCGACGTCTTTGAGTTCACGAATTGCCGGTTCGATGACTGGTTTTATAACGTCTGTTTTTGGCGTTGTCGGTACTGTTTTTGTTATATTTATTGCGGGGCTCTACTTTGCCGCTTCCCCTACATTGTATGGGAATGGACTGTTAAGACTTGTTCCAAAAAAACAACGACCTAGAATACGGAAATTGCTACTTATTTCAGGGCATACGTTATGGTCATGGACAGCTGGACAGTCCATTGTAATGCTGGTGGTTGGCACCTGCTCCTTTGTGGGACTCAGCATAATAGGCATACCGTTGGCACTGGCTTTGGGGGTAGTTGCAGGATTATCTAATTTTATTCCTTATATTGGTGCCATTATAGGCGCTGTCCCTGCGGTTTTAATTGGACTATCTCAAGGTAAACAAGAAGCCATGTTTGTTATCATTTTATATTTAACTATACAATTTCTTGAGGGAAATATTATTTCACCTCTGGTACAAAATCGTGCGGTAAGAATGCCTCCTGGAATAACCATCTTATCTCAAACTATCTTTGGTACGATTTTGGGCATGCCGGGTCTTATTCTCGCTTCCCCCTTAACAGCAGCTATTTTATCCATTATGGACAGCAGTACCCCACAACTTAATGATGACGAGCGATTACCCCCTATTAACTAGCGAACGTTTATGCACCAATATGTTAGAAATTGTATTAAATTATAGACTAGACTTTATAATCCAATAGCTTAATTCTTATTCATCCCTGATTCGAATACAGTCTTATCATTAAAAAAAAATTAATAAAAATTTATGCGTGTACTCACTTTAAACCTACAGCTTATAAAATACGTCGTTGTTGGCCTGGCCAATACGCTGGTAACAGCCATTGTCATCTTTACCCTTATGCATTTGGGTACGAATCTTTACACTTCTAATGCAATGGGTTATATCATTGGAATAATTTTCAGTTTTGTTGTCAATTCAAAATTCACGTTTATTACCTCACTAACCGTGAATAAATTTGCTAAATTTATTATTGTTTGTTTTTTTTGTTATCTTTGCAATCTTGCCGCTATAAAACTCTTTTTACATTTAAAGCCCCAAAAACTTTATGAAGCGCAATTGGTAGGTATGTGTTTTTATACAGCCATTGGTTTCTTTTTAAATAAATATTGGTCCATGAAATGAATAACAATAAAAATTTCAGTCAATTTGATGAACGTATTCCAACGTTAACAATAATAGTTCCTTGCTATAATGAAGAAGAAGCTTTTCCAATTTGTATGCATAAACTGATTAAAATCATTAAACGATTAATGGCTGAAGGTAAAATCAAATCGGACAGCTGTCTTCTTTTCATTGATGATGGGAGTACCGACAATACTTGGCGAAATATTGAAAAAGCTTGTAACGAAAACCCTACCGTTCGAGCTATCAAACTTTCAAAAAACCAGGGTCATCAAATCGCTTTACTGGCAGGATTGTCCAGCGTTGAAACCGATATCAATATTAGTATAGATGTTGATTTACAAGATGACATAAATTGTATCGATAAAATGATCGACAAATATTTTGAAGGGTATGAAATTGTTTACGGAGTCAGAGAAAATAGAAACAAAGATACTTTTTTTAAAAGAAATACTGCAAACCTATTTTACTTTTTAATGTCCAAATTAGGTGTTAACCAAATCGCAAATCATGCTGATTTTAGATTAATGGGAAAAACCGCCACGGACTCTTTAAAAAAATTTAAAGAACAAAATCTATACCTAAGAGGTCTTATCCCTTTACTTGGCTATAAAACAACTCAAATTTACTACGAAAGAGACAAAAGAATAGCTGGCGACTCAAAATATCCCCTAAAAAAAATGGTTTCATTAGCTTTAGAGGGGATTACGTCTTTTTCCGTTACCCCATTACGCATAGCAACCTTGACAGGAATATGCATTTGTTTCTTTTCCTTTTTGTGTGCGCTCTACGCTATAATAGAAAAAATTTTGGGGAATACGATAACAGGATGGAGCTCTATTTTCATCGCTGTTCTTTTTCTTGGTGGCTTACAAATATTTTTCTTGGGTATTATGGGGGAATATATTGGAAAAATATACATGGAAAGCAAACAGCGTCCCCGTTTTTTTATTGAAAAAAAAATGAATTTTAACCAAAAATTAGGAAAAGTTAATAAAATTTAAAATTTTACTTAACTGCTGCGATATTAAATCCCTTAAAACTCATGATCCCTTTTCTCAAACCGACGCTAAATTTAAAGAATAATGTACACAATTAACTACTTTTTTTGGTATAAAACTTAATTTATGCTGAATAAAATTACACACACTTCTATTAAATTCTACTCTTCAATAAACGCAAAAACACTTTACGTACCATTAACAGATACGTTTTATCTCTACTAACTTTATTATTACACATACCAAAAGAATTTTATTATGAAACTAAACCGAACCCATTTTACTTATTTACTTTTTATGGTTCTATTAACCTTAATAATTTTAAAAACCACTGCTTATGTGCTCAGTGAGCAAAATGTTTATTGTTGGGATTATAGAGGTTATTGGGGAACATGGGAGGAATTTGGTTATATTTTTTCAAAAAATCCGTTAACGGCTGTCCATTCGTTGCTTCACTCAATAAGAAATGAACAGCACAATTCTTTACCGGTTGCTTTAACATTTTGGTTTCAATATTTTGGCTTACCTTCTCGGTTATCCTATATTTTATCGCTTGTTATACTCTACTTTTTTCCATTAATCCTATTATTCCATTATCTATGCAAGCAGTTCACTTCAGATTGGTCCGTGGTATGGATTGCAATCACTTGCATATTACCAGCCACTTTTGTTGCTTTTTGGGGACCAACCTTAAGAGGGTATCCCGACATCTCAGGGTTATTAGGTATTGTTGGATCCATTTTATTGGTTTCTCGGGAGAAAAATCTAAGCGTTCGAATTCAATGGAAAGAAGCTTGCAGTATAGGGGTATTATTATGGTCACCATTTCTACTTAGAGAATGGTATGCGTATTCTGTAATTTCATTGTATGTATCTTTACCCTTCTTAAATTATTTTATATATAACGACGAACTAAGCTTTAATAAGATAAAATTTATCATTTTGAATTTTTTTATCTCTGGAGTCTTTACAGTCGCTTTGGCAATAATAATTCAAAAAAACTTTATTTGGGAAATTCTCCATACAGATTATTCTTATATTTACTCCGTATATCAAAGATCTAGATATTTTTCTTTCCAACATGTAGGGCGTATTATAGGTTTGTATAATGCTCCTTTTGTGTTAATAGGCTGTCTTTGGTCCATCATAGGCAAAAAAGAAAAATGGAAACTGCTAATAATATTTAGTAGTTTTAATTTAATATTTACCTTTTTTATATTTACCCAAACCCAAAGCCCAAGTACACAACATTGTTTACCTTTTGCTTTATGGGTATTAATTATTAGTACCCTAAGCATTGGACAAATTATAAAACAAGTAAACATTAAATTTTTACAATATGGTATTTTGATCTGCTTGGTATTTTCAAGTTTGTATATATATAGATCATGTTTATTCGAGAACAATCAAATTCACATTTTAAGTAAATGGTTACCAGAAAAAACGTTCCCTTTAAAAGTAGACCACTATGAAAACTATCTCAAACTTGTTCAAGATATTGAAACACTAAAAGATTCTGATCGAAACATAACGGTTTTAAGTTCAAGCTCACTTTTGAATGATGATTTACTCGTAACGATTTCAAACCAAAAACTAGCTAAAAAAATTGTATATACGTCCCAAGTGGATTTACGAGATGGCTTTAAAGTAGGATCGTTGATGTCAACATATTTCGTTGTTGCTGATCCGATTCAATTTCATTTATCCCCCACTGACCAACGGGTTATTTCTATACCAGCCAAACAAATTCTATTAAATACTGGAATAGGCAAACATTTTAAGAAGATTTTGGGTCCTTACATACTGGATGGCGATATAAAAGTGTTTGTATTCCAAAAAATTACCCCTTTTGCACAAGATGAAATAAAAAATTTACTATCTGAATATTTGGAAAGTTATCCTCATTGGAAAAATGAATTGGAAAACCCTATGTCTTTGTCTATGTTATCGACTGATATCCATAAGGGAGACATATGGGGCACTTTTTCACTGGAATCTGATAATAGTATCAGTGCACATCCAGGTGAAAATATACCGACAATTGTAAATTGGGTCCTAAAAGGCGTACAAGCAATAAAATTTTACTCAGACAGTACACAATGTGAAAACCCTGGAATGACTAAAATTGATATCAAAGACGATCATAATCATCAAGATTCATTCATATTAACCAATGGGGCATCTAGAACTCTTAATGTCAATCCGTACCTTAATGAACCATCAACATTAACTATTTCAAAGTATAAAAGTTCGGCTTGCGATCATATTAATATATCATTTAAATGACGTTTAATTAACCTGCCAAAAATATTTAAAAAAGATATTTATAATAAAATATATAAATATCTTTTTCTTTTTTTGAACAGTAGTGATTATAGAATTTTACTTTAGTACAATACGAATATTCATATGTTAAACTGAGA
>NZ_CAWUGZ010000089.1:0-10832 GCF_963921845.1 Commensalibacter sp. Nvir
CATTAAAACTATATATTTTTACTGTACTATACACTCTCTTTACTAAATGAATTACTACTTAATATCTTCGCAATTAATACACCCTCATAAATTGGAATCATTCATGGCTTATTGGTTGATAAAATCAGAACCAAGCTCTTATTCATGGCAAGACCAACTTAAAAAAAATATTGAACCTTGGAGTGGAGTTCGAAATTATCAAGCTCGAAATAATTTACGAGCCATGCGACTTAACGATTTAGCTTTTTTTTATCATTCCGTTAAAGACAAAGAAATTGTTGGAATTGTTAAAATAGTTAGAGAATCATATCCAGACCCCACGGATGCTGAGCAAAAATGGAGCTGTGTTGATGTAAAAACGGTCTGTCCATTAAATAAAACTGTAACTTTAGAAGAGATAAATTTAATCCAACCCTTACAAAACATAGCATTACTTAAACAACCCCGTCTATCTGTGATGCCCATAACAAATAAAGAGTGGCAAATTATCTGCAGGTTAGGCAAACTAAATCCAGAGCAGCTTAAAAATGCTTATTAATGTTATCCATATTTTTAATTTGATCCCTTAAACATTCAACAACCCTGATGCTAAAATTATGATTTGGATCTAACTATGCCCCCTATTATTTCTAACGTACCTGAATATATACATCTTCATGAACACGACTTACCAAACGAAATTGACATTGGTCCCACTGTAGCTATTGACACCGAAACAATGGGCCTTAACCCGTATAGAGATCGATTATGCTTGGTTCAATTGTCCAGTAAAAATAATGAAGTACACCTTGTGCACTTTATTCCCCAGCAAATGGGAGGGAAAGGCTATAATGCTTGCCCTAATCTCAGAAAATTACTGACTGATCGAAGTATCACTAAAATAATGCATTTTGCGCGTTTTGATATTGGAATATTACAATATGCCTTAAAGTTGAGAATGGAAAATGTTATATGTACGAAAATTGCTGCTAAATTAACCAGAACATTTACCAACAAGCATGGTTTAGCCTCTTTGTGTAAAGATTTATTAAAAATCGAGCTCAATAAACAACAACAAACTTCCGACTGGGGAGCAATTTCTTTAACAGCGGAGCAACAAATCTACGCTGCTTCTGATGTTTTATATCTACATAATTTATGGGATTGTTTAAAACAATTACTTATAAGGGAACAAAGACTAGAACTTGCGGAAGCTTGCTTTTCTTTCCTACCTACACGAGCTGAATTAGATATGCTGGGTTATGATGAGGTTGATATATTCAGTCACCAAAGCTAGATTTAGTTATATTTGCACTCTATAAACGACTCCTTTATAATCAATTGCTCATGTTTTTAAAAACGAATACTTACAATTAATGACCTCTTTTTTACACACCACTATTCAATCCGCATGCAAAACTTTAAGTGCCGAAATTAAAGGTATTCAGGATTTAATTGAAGCTTTAAAAAAAGATTCTTATCTTTCTACTATGTTCATTAACGCCGTCAATTTATTAGATAATAATAAAGGAAGGGTTATATTAACAGGTATTGGAAAATCTGGCCATATTGCTAAAAAGATACAATCGACCCTTGCTTCGACAGGTACGCCTTCTTTTTTTGTTCATCCTGCAGAAGCCGCCCATGGTGACTTAGGTATGATACAGCCAGGCGATATAATTATCGCCATATCCGCATCAGGAGAAACCGAAGAGCTCTCCCATATTGTTGCTCACACAAAACGATTTGATATAAAAATTATTGGAATAACAAGCAATATCAACTCTACACTAGCTAAAAATGCTACTATACCGTTGGTTGTACCTAAATCTAATGAAGCTTGTCCTCTTGGTCTTGCTCCAACTACAAGTGCAATTATACAGCTTGCAATAGGGGATGCGTTGGCGGTTGCTTTATTGGAAAAAAGAAATTTTACTGCTTCAGATTTTGGTCTCTACCATCCAGGAGGCCGGCTTGGCAGTAGACTAAAAATTATCCGCGACCTCATGCACGTAAAAGAAGAAATTCCTTTAGGATCTGAAAACATGCCTATCCATGAAGCTATAATGGAAATGACACGAAAAGCCTTGGGCTGCATAGGTATTACTACAAAAGACGGAAGCCTTATCGGACTGATAACGGATGGAGATCTCAGAAGAACAATTGACAAGGATATAAGAACATTAACTGCAAAAGATATTATGAATCGCAATCCTTTAATTGTTGATCAAGATTTATTAGCAGCAGAAGCGTTACACCTAATGAATAATCGTAATCATCCTGTTACCTGTCTCTTTATAGTCGATAAAAACAGAATTCCTATTGGCGTCATTCATATTCATGATTTGCTTCGAGCAGGAATTGCATGAACGACAAAAAAACTGATGTAGAAGAAAATGTTTTATCGTCTAAAACAGATCGTAATGATTTCAAAATTAAAAAAGGACATCTCAGGCATAAATCTCAATCGTTCAATATTCGAAAGAGAAAAATTCCTAAACCCGAAGAGATTCGACGACGAAAACAACTTATAAAATACACGAAATGGATTTTACCTTTATTAGCTCTTATTCTTCTTGGATCAATTGCCACTTGGCCAGAGATTGATCGATTTATTAACACCAACAAAGAGGTTCTCAAACAACTCGCCAGAATCAAAATTGAAAGTGGTACGATGATTGGAGCAGTTTTTCATGGAGTAGACGACCACAATAGCCCTTATACCATTACTTCTAATAAAGTTATACAAAACTCATCCAATAACAATCTAATATTGCTTACCCATCCAAAAGCAGATTTATTATTACAAAATAATGATTGGGTAGAAGTATCTGCAGATACAGGAGTGTATGCACAACATGAACAGAATTTAGATTTGAAGGGTAATGTAGTTTTGTACCGTAATGATGGATTATTTATGTACAGCAATATTTCAACCATTTCGCTAAAATATTCAGTGGTAGCCGCTGACAATTGGATTCACGCAGAAGGTCCTTTCGGTCAACTGGATGCGCAAGCTTATTTTATGGACATCCATGAAGGGGTTGCACAATTCAAAGGGCCAGGTAAATTAATTTTAAACGATGACAAAAGTACGAGCTCTTCATCCTCTAAGATACAACCCAACGCTTCTAAAGTAACGGGATAAAAATATGAACACTAAACATATTTTGTTTTTTACTCTATGTATCTTTATACAAAGCAATTTATTTTCACTCAATTCTTTGTACGCTCAAGATATTGATCTCTCTCACGGTGGACAAATTACGGTTACTGCCTTAGGGGGATTTGATTGGGATCAGAATGCTAAAACTGTAACCGCCTACGAACAAGCAAAAGCAATTCGCGGAAATGTCACGGTAACTGCTGATCGCTTAGTAGCTTTTTATCGAAAAAAAGCTCAGCAAAATATGCCCTCTTTACCGTCAGCTCAGAATCAAGCATCATCAAAACCCTCAAAAATCAACGATCCAACACAAGACAACTCCGGATCAAATGAAATCTATCGCCTATACGCCTTTGGTCATGTTCATATTTATACCGATACCGATCAAGCATGGGGGGATAAAGCTGTATATGATATTGACCAAGCGACTTTGGTTTTGACAGGGAAAAATATGAAGCTAACTACCCCTCAAAATATTATGACAGCAAAAGATGCTATGGAATACCATTCTCAGACTCGCATGTCCGTAGGTCGTGGTGATGCAACCGTCACGAGTATTAAAGACGGTCGTCGTATCAAAGCGGATGTATTGGTTGGATATAGTGCGCCATCGGATCAAAAATCAGATCAAAAAAACATTAATCCCACCAGTAAAAAATCATCCGATGATTTAGCTCAATCAAGCAAACTTGAAAAAGTCAATGCTTTTGGTAACGTTGTGGTTCGAACACAAACGGAAACAATCCGAGGGGATAGAGGAGTTTATGTCCCTAATATAGCTATCGCACGTGTCATCGGTAATGTAAAAATAACTCGTGGATCCAATCAATTAAATGGTCATGCCGCTATTATTAACATGCGCACTGGAATTGCTCATATGACGGAAAATGCTGGCAAAAGAGTACAAGGTCTTATTGTTCCTAATGAAGCAAGCCCAGCTCCTAAATCTAAATAATAATGTCAAATACGATGAAACAATGAACACATATAAAACCATTTCTCAACAAACACCTATAACTCACAGCGATAAAGACACAATCGGTTTGATAGCTAGTAATATTGGGAAAACTTATAAAAAAAGACAAGTAGTACAAAATGTATCGCTTAAAGTACATAGAGGCGAAGCAGTAGGGTTGCTTGGACCAAATGGGGCAGGTAAAACAACCAGCTTTTACATGATTGTTGGATTGGTTCAACCCGACACAGGATTTATCATGCTTGATGGCGCGGAAATTACTAAACTTCCCATGTACCGAAGAGCGCGTTTAGGAATAGGGTATTTACCACAAGAAGCTAGCATTTTCAGAGGGCTGAACGTTGAACAAAACATCATGGCTGTCCTTGAAGTGGTTGAGGCAGATTATGATAAAAGACAAATCACACTTGATGGTTTGCTCGCTGAATTCGGTATCACCCATCTTCGTCGCTCTCCTTCTCTTTCTCTTTCAGGGGGTGAACGAAGGCGACTTGAAATCGCTAGAGCCTTAGCCAGTGATCCAAATTATATCTTACTTGACGAACCCTTAGCAGGTATTGATCCGATTGCCGTGGGCGAAATACGCGATCTTGTATCTCATTTAAAGGATAGAGGAATTGGTGTTCTTATAACTGATCATAACGTTAGAGAAACTTTAGAAATTATTGATAGAGCTTATATTATGAACAATGGACAATTGTTAATGGAAGGTGCTCCATCCGAAGTAGTAGCCCACGAAGGGGTACGAAGGGTGTATTTGGGTGAAAAATTTTCAATGTAATCCCAATTATGTAAGATTTTAAGAATCAAAAAATAACCTTGCAGCACTTCCATTTGAAACGTATTCTAATATTAGGAACTCTCTAATTAAATCAGCAGAAAATAAAGAACTGTTTATTTAAGCCGAGTCTAAAACCTAGTTAAAATGGAGTCTCCTGATGAAAACTTCAATCTTTGGAAAAAAAATAGAAATACCTGAATGGTTTCGTCAAAAAATCGAGGAAACATTAGAAAAGACCACTCAAAAATATTTTGATAAAGTTATTGCAGCCTCAGTAACATTTAATAAAGCCCCCTCATCCTTCGTTTGCCAGATACATGTTCATGTTTCTAGAGAACTATCAATACGCAGCGAAGGGTTTGCTTCAGACGTTAAAAACTCTTTTGATAAAGCAATTGAACATATCGCTAAACGCTTAAGACGTTACAAAAGCAGATTATTACGTCAAAGGGATCGACAAGCCATTCCTAAACAATTTTTAGAAGGCAGACAATATCTTTTACAATCCATACATGACGAAGATTTATCTTTAAATAATGAAGACGCAAATGGACATATTGAACAAAAAACAGACAATAGAATTATTGCTGAAAAATCTACTGATATTGAAACCTTAACCATTAATGAAGCAATTATGCATCTCGATCTTTCTGAGCGACCTGTATTAATGTTTAAGAACTCAGAAAACTTACGTATTAATGTCGTATATAAACATAAAAACAGTCAAATTGTTTGGCTGGATTCGGGAATTAATTCGTAAACTAAAATGGAAGAGGGTTGTAACTCCTCTTCCAAGTTCGTTATCACAACTTAAACCCTTTTAATGAACAAGAGCAGGAACGAGCTCGTGTTGTAAAATTGCAGCAAAAGCTGTTTTTTCGTTATCCGCCACAGCCATCGGCGTTCCATCTGCAGCATGGATAGCAAATGCCTGCTCGCCATTGATTAGGATCGTCTTTACATAAGCTAGCTGAGCTATACCAAGGGCTTTTAACTGAAAATCCGTCAAATTCCTAATATCAACGACATCACCTTGTTCTTTGGTGGCCGTTAATCTTACTTTTTCTTCTTTATCTTGATTATTCATATTCAAGATCCTTCGCTAATACATTCAATTTCTATTTTATGAACGCTTATCTATTTTTCTTTCGTTAATGCTTTTATGCCTTTATCGAAACGTTGCAACTCTGGCACGGTATGTTTTTGAGAGAATTTTGATTGCTGAGTCTTTTTTCTAGAGGAAAAATTTTGTGCAATTTCGATCTTACGTATTTTCATTTCGGGCTGTGGGCGCGTAATGTCAATATGTAATAACCCGTTATCTAACCAGGCACTTTCAACTTCAATCCCCTCTGCTAATATAAATGCTCTTTGGAATTGTCTAGAAGCTATTCCTCTATAAAGAAATATACGTTCTTGAGAGTCTTCCGATTGTCTACCCCTTATAACTAATTGATTATCTTCTTGTGTAATCTGAAGGTTTTCCATCATAAACCCTGCAACTGCAAGCGTTATACGTAAACTAGAATTACCAATTTGTTCGATATTATAAGGCGGATAACCATCTGAAGTAGATTTTGCAGCCCGTTCTAAGATTTGTTCTAAATGATCAAAACCCAGGAACATAGGCGATGTAAAAAGCCTTCCTGACATGAAAAGCCCCCTCCTTTTAACTGAAGCGAGACGTTTAAATAATACAGACCCATTGCGGCATCTGCTTTTCTATAATATGATACTCCTATAAAGGGATACAAGATACTTATGAAATTATATTTTCATTCATTTAAAATATTGTATTCATAAACTTAGGATTTATATAAGAACTCTACTTAATTCTTTTCCGTTCTACATTGTACATTCCCAAATGGTTTAAACGTGCCCAAAACCCTTCCTATACTTCTTGCCAACAACCCTTTTTTAAGAAAAAAAGCATTAACTGTTCAGTCAAAAGATTTACCTGAGGTTCGACAGCTCATTCCTGTTTTGTTCAATACAATGTATGAAGCTGAAGGCATTGGTTTAGCAGCCCCTCAAGTAGGTATTGGCCTCCGCTTTTTTGTAATGGATTTAAGTAACAGTGAAAAAATAGACAAACACATTATAATTAATCCAGAATTTATCGAACGTTCTAAAGAATGCTCTGAATCGCAAGAAGGCTGTTTATCTTTTCCACAACAATTTTCTGAAGTCATACGGCCCAATACCATAACACTTCGTTTCATGAACATTGAAGGCCAGATCGAAGAAATGAATGCGGAAGGCTTGTTGGCACGTTGTATACAGCATGAAACTGATCATTTAAACGGTATTTTGTTTGTGGATCATATATCTTCTCTTAAACGTAATATGATTATGCGTAAAATCATTAAAGACATGAAAAAAAATCACACGCCATAGATCAAAGAGGGATAGCACCATGCGTATTATTTTTATGGGGACACCAGAGTTCTCTGTGCCAGCTTTAACCTGTTTGCACCGTACAGAAAACGAAATTGTTGCGGTATATTGCCAACCACCAAGACCAAAAGGGAGAGGAAAAAAATTAACACCTTGTGCAGTACAGCAAACAGCTGAACAACTCAACCTCCCCGTCTTTACTCCTATAACACTGAAACATAACGAACAAGAATTCAACAAATTCAAATCCTTTAATGCTGATATCGCTGTAATTGCTGCTTATGGACTTATTCTTCCTCCCCAAATTCTTACTCTGCCAAAACACGGCTGTGTTAATATTCATGCAAGTCTTTTACCTCGATGGCGAGGTGCGGCTCCTATACAAAACGCCATAAGGTCAGGGGATAAGCAATCAGGTATAACTATTATGAAAATGGAAGAAGGACTGGATACAGGTCCTGTTTATCTAGCAAAACCCATAAATATTTACTCTACTACGGATTATATCTCTTTACACGATGATCTAGCTCTTTTAGGCAGTCAATTAATCGTTCAATTTATAAATAGCCTAAACTCTGGAATTCGTTTATTTCCTAAACCACAATCTCATGATGGGATTACTTATGCTAAACAATTATCAAAAATTGATGGCAAAATTGATTGGAATCTAACAGCAGAGCAAATTGCTAGACAAATTAAAGCATTTGTTGTCTGGCCAGGTTCCTTTACCTATTATCAAAATCAGTTATTAAAAATAATTAAAGCTGAACCTTTCAATTTAAATACGAATTTTGAACCCGGTACTATCATAGATCCAAGTTTCATTGTTTCTTGTGGTCAAAATCAAGCAATAAAAATTCTTGAAATTCAACCTGCTGGCAAAAGATCTATGACCGTCGAAAATTATCTTAGAGGAAATATACTGCACGTTGGTACACGTTTAGGTATATGCGAGTGAATATTCAACGCTGGGCTTTAAAAATAGAATACGATGGCACCGGATTTGTTGGGTGGCAAATACAAAAATCAGGACTGTCTGTACAGCAAGTACTTGAAGAAGCAGCCCAAAAAATATGCAACAATCGTTATACTATTAACAGTATTACTGCAGGACGCACAGATTCGGGTGTACATGCACTTGGCCAAGTTGCGCATCTTGATTTTCCGGCATGTGTAAAATTGACTTCAAAAAAACTATGTGAAGGTTTGAACTACTATATGAAACCCCATGCGGTTTCAATTTTGAATGCTAGCTTAGTTGATTTAGAATGGAATGCGCGTTTTAGCGCACTTAAAAGAAAATACGTATATATTATCTTAAATCGGAATAGTCGACCTGCTTTAGAAAAAAATTATGTGTGGCACGTAAGAAAACCTCTTGATGTAAACAAAATGAATGCTGCTGCTCAACATCTTTTAGGCAGGCACGACTTTACCTCCTATCGGGCAACGGCATGTCAAGCCAAATCGCCTATTAAAATTCTTGATCGTTTTGATGTAACAAAAAAAAACGATCGTATTTTTTTTCACGTAGAAGCACGATCGTTTTTGCATCATCAGGTAAGAAATATGGTTGGAACTCTTAAAATGATTGGGGATGGGCATTGGCCCGAAGAACAAGCTCTCTTAATCCTTAAAAAAAGAGACAGAAAAGCAGCCGGGATAACCGCACCTTCTACTGGTTTATTCTTAAAAGAAATTATTTATCCACAAAATCTCTTTATAGATTAATGCATTATCATACCCGTTTGTTTAAACATATTGAGATACTGAATCATAACATTGTAATTCAACATTATGAACAAAAGATTCATTACTACCTTGGTGGAAATAATACTGAGTACAACCAATACGGATTGTTTTTTTCGGATTTGTAAGCCGTGCATAATGGAAAACCACATAAGCCAAATTGTATATACAATACAGGAAATAGCAATAATGAGCATAAATGCGGTCAGAATTTTTAGGGAAGATAAAAATAAAATAGTCGCAAGCATAACAAAAAATAAAAAATCAATAATTGGCAACCAGCTACACCATAACATAGCGGTTCCAGCCCTTTTCCACACATTTCCTTTTTGCCAAAAATTAGCATACCATTGCACAATAACAATAGATACAATAACGTCACACAAGTTAACGAGAAAAAAACCTAAATTAAGCAATAATGTTTTAGACGTCTGTACATTGTAAGAGCTTAAAGGAATAAGAATATTTGTAACAAATGAAAAAGCTATCCACGGCGCCAAGGCATTTAAAAGGCTTTCACTGGAATTAATAAAAAGATTAATACCTTCTGCTCTACCTTTACCTAATAAAATCATACCACGAAATACATTTTTTATTTGTTCGGTACGTTGCATAGACGGTTCTGAGGAATTCGATATCATTGAAAGTATAATTCCATATATTTATAATAAATTTCAGTTAAGTGTATCAAATCATGAATAGGTACGGATTCATTTGCTTTATGCATAGTTTGCCCTACCAATCCAAATTCTGCAACAGAACAATATTGAGATATGAATCGGGCATCTGAAGTTCCCCCATTCGTATCCAATTTAGGCGACTTCCCCATTGTATTTTCGATAGCATTTATCAGAGTGTGCACCTCTTTCCCAGGGTTTGTCAGAAAAGATTCTCCAGAAATTGACACGTCTACCCTAACTTTATCAGTTATTCGATGGCAATGCATATTGATCCATTTTTTTAATGAAGCACCCTTATGCAGATTATTAAAGCGTATGTTGATTCTGGCTAGAGCCTCTTGTGGAATTAGATTAGTCACTGTGTTATTAACATCAACACTTGTAACTTGCACAGAAGAGGGCTGAAACCACTCATTTCCTGCATCTAAAGGGGGATCAATTAACGAGGAAAGAATATTTATCATCTGATGAACAGGGTTAACTGCCAAATGAGGATAAGCAACATGCCCTTGCAAGCCTTCGACTCTAATAACTGCGTTTAAACTTCCTCTACGACCTATTTTAATCGTATCTCCTAACTGTTCTATACAACTCGGTTCACCCACAATACAAAAATCAGGAAGTTGGTCATGGTCTTTCATCCATTGCAAAACTTTAACAGTACCATTTATTCCTAAACCTTCTTCGTCTCCCGTAATTAAAAAACTTAACGATCCCTTAAAACTTTTATTTTTTACTATAAAGGCTTCCGCTGCTGAAAGATAAGCTGCTATTCCGCCCTTCATATCGCAGGCGCCCCGTCCATACAGAATATTATTTTCTATAGTTGCGGAAAACGGATCACTTTTCCATTCAGACGCACCAGCAGGGACAACATCCGTATGGCCTGCAAAACATAAATGGGGAGAATCTTTCCCATATCGGGCAAAAAAATTGACAATTTTGTCTTTGCCTTTACCAAAAGGTAAATTGTAAATCTCAAATCCCAATTCATTAAGTTTCTTTTTGAGAACATCTTGAGCACCTGCATCAAGAGGCGTAATGGATGGGCACCGGATCAATTCTTGTAAAAGCAGGACGGGATCAATCATAAACTATTGGTAC
>NZ_CAWUGZ010000090.1:0-3210 GCF_963921845.1 Commensalibacter sp. Nvir
ATTGGTAATAAAAAAGTTCACCTGCCTTTTCACCATAACTTAAATAATGTCTTGATTACCCCTCAGACAAATAAACTATACCTCTTTAAAACACCTTAGGGGGACTCTTTTTTCACTACTCTCTATCACTTTTAGTTGATCAAATAAAGCAACTCGGTCCACACAAGTTTAATCCGATTAGCTTTCTATTGTTTTATAATAAACAATTTTGACTTGGTATAGGAGGATAAAAAATTCCTGTAATAACAAAAGGATTAGCTGATTTTTTATTATGAAATTGAGAGGTTGTGCCTAAGAAAAAAAATAAATCTTTTTCAAAAACAAAGGTATCCCAATATTTCATTTTAACTTTTTCAACAGCATCTTCGTCAGTAGGTTCTCTTTTGATACAATTAAGATATAATTGCCCTATTTCCCAGTCTTCAACCATTAGTCGGCTCTCTTTGCCCTCATCGTCTTCAAACTTATAAAAGAATTTTTTTGAAAGCCTCGGCATCAGTTTCAATGTTTCTTGATTATTATTAGAGAAAAGATCCATTTGTTCTAATAATAATCGACAATTTTTATTTTCTTTGTATATTTTTACATTCTCTACAATAAAATCTGTTATTTTTGTTGGTTTGAATATCGCTAAAGAAAGCTCATTATTATGAGCACGTTTGATAATATCATTTAGTTTTGTATAAATTTTATTTTTATTCAATATAAACTGACGTCTATCTCGCCAATTGTTTTCTGTACCCATTGTTCCCAAAAGTTTAATATTATCAATGTCTATGACTCGATAACTTTCTGGGCGCTTATCTTTTGTATTTTTTGCTATTTTAACTTCAATCCATTGATATTTTTTGTAACGGTTATCCGAAAAACGAAATGGAACAGGATATAGCCGTATCCAAGATCCATCTTCTTTAAACCCTGCTGTACAAACCGTTTCAATATATTTACCAGAACGACACGGGTATGTTTTGACTGTAATTAAAATTTTGGCGATTTCCATCTCACCTTAACTTAAATATGTTTTATCGTATAATTCCAATCGGACCTATTGGCTAAAACCTTTGCCACCCTATTCCTATGACACCTTAAATGATCTGCCTCAAAACACGTTATGGCAACCCTTTTATAGCGATCTACCATCACTTTTAATTGATCCAAAGCAGGTTGCTGTTTTAAAATGATGGAGTGCTCATACGTATCAAATAAACAATCGTATTCTTCCTGCGTATTTAGATCTTGGCGATCTTCTGAAAAAATGCCCAGTTCTGGGATATGAATATATTGAATGTTTAATGACGTTAAACCCTTCGACAAAGTCGCTTTAGAAAATCCGTATTTACGACTAATCGGATTTTTCCTTACATCACAAACCATGCGAACGTTATTTTGTATCAAACGGTTCAAATAATGTTCAAACGGTTTTCCCTCGTAACCAATTGTGAAAAAACAAAAATCTTCTTGTCGGGGTCGAGCTTGCTCAATTAACAGTAGCTCATCTTCTTGCATAATATCGTGGGCAATTTTACTGTTGATGGCGTAATAAGGATAATTTTTATAAATATAATGAACCAATTTATTTCCACACAACCCTTTATAACGATTTAGGAATAAAGCAAGGTTCTTTTGTTCTATCTTGTCCAACGCCTTTATAGGGTTATGGTGGTCAGTTAAAACCCATCGTTCGCAGTCTTCTATCAATCCTAACTCAATTAATCGACGTCGATCCGCATAAGTTTGAAACGAAAAACATCCATATTTATAAGGTATAAATTCGTAGCTCTTAACGTCTTGATGACGGGTCGTATACAAAAAAAGATACTTTTGTAAATCCAGATTAGACAAACTTCTCCCAAATGCTTCTAGGAGGGCAAGTAACAGTTTTTGACGTTTTAAAAGTAAATAATTTTTTGTGTAAACCATAATAATTCATTATAATATAGTTATTTATCAAGTTTCTTTACTAAAAAAATAAGATAAAACTACGCTATTTTATATTATAATATAATAATAGAATTCCTACAAAACTTATCTCAACACAATGCAGTATTAATAGATTACCACTCCCAACCCTTACGCTTACGTTACGCGAAATAATTTAACGTAAATTGACGTGGGTTATAGGTTGCATACATCGTTTTATCATTACTTATACATTCTGCCCTAGTCAGCAGTACAAGAGAAAAGCCGTTTGAGTTTATCATTGCTTCTTTTACTAAGATGTATTACAATCGTATTACAATATAGGAGAAATATACGATGTCTATGTTAACCATAAGGGTTGATGATCATGTTAAAAACCAATTGCAAGAAATTGCCAAATTAAAAAAGCTTTCTTTATCAGGTTTAGTATTATCCGCAGTTAACGAAATGATTGAGAATGAGTTCGACACTCGTTTTGTCAATAAAATCGAAAGACAGCGAAATCCTAAGGAACCCCATTACGATATTCATCGTTTGTATAAAGAATTTGACCTAGAAGACTGATCATCATGTATCGTGTACGCTATGAGAAAGAATTTCATAAAAATCTAAAATCGCTTGATCCATCCCAAGCCCGACTAACCTTAGCGTGGATCAAGAAAAATCTTGATCAGTCCAACAATCCTAGAGAAAAGGGAAAGCGCCTCAAGGGCAAGTTAAATGAGTATTGGCGATACCGTATAGGGGATTATCGTCTATTATGTGAAATTAAAGACGATCAATTAATCCTTATTTGCATCGCCGTGGGTCATCGAAAAAATATATACGACCTATAACCCTTTTACGTCTCCTTTGTTGTTTGCATAAACGGTTCGAGCAGTTTGGTGGTGTTGGCCACAAAACTTACCGCTAGCTTTTCTCCTACAGAGGCCCAATATTCTTTTTGGTTCTCAGCAATTTCAGGATGAATATCGTTGAATTTCAACACGGCTTCAAAAACGGTGGCCACATTTTTCCAAGTACCTAAATGTCCGTCTATGAGCACTTTGGTAGAGAGGCTGGTTTCTTGCTTGCCCTTATCAATGACTTTGGCAAAAGAGAGCACTTCAAAGAGAAATTTCTCTTTAAAGTCATCATTATCGGATGAAAGAAACTTTTTATAATTGTGCTCTATAAAATACCCGGTGCACACTGGGAATTTATTAATGAAAAAAGTGCGTGCTCCATAAGGCGTATTGAGGTTAAGTTCCATAGATTTTTTCCTTTTAAATTAATAAGATCATTAAAGGT
>NZ_CAWUGZ010000091.1:0-4451 GCF_963921845.1 Commensalibacter sp. Nvir
TTATTAAATAGATGATAAAAATATTGCAAAGAAGCATACCCACATTGCTCTGATATTTTTGCCAAAGGCATTTTAGTGTAACTCAGTAAATATTGTGCATGTTTAAGTTTTTCTTCGTAAATAACCTCGTGAATAGTTTTATTAAATTCTTGTTTAAAACGACCTTCCAAATTTGATCGCGATAAATGCAAACTATTAACAACATGTTCAACTTTAATTTTCTTACAAGCATAATTACGAATATAATGTATTGCTTGAATTACAAGAGGATCCTCTATAGAACGATAATCCGTTGATTGACGTTCAATGATTTGTTTGGGAGGAACTAATATTTGTTTTATTTTAACTGTTTTTCCTTCTAACATTTGATGCAATAAGCCTGCTGCCTGATATCCCATTTCCTCAGTTCCCTGTGTAACTGTAGAAAGACAACCGTTTGATAAATAATTAATAACTTCCTCATTATCAATTCCAATTAAACAACATTCATCAGGTATCGTTTTATTAAGCTGTTTACTTACTTGTAAGATATGTCTTGCCTTTGCGTCATTAACTGCAATAATTCCAACGTGTTTAGGTAAGCTATTTAACCATTCTGTCAAATTTTTTAAGTTGGTTTGCCAATTATCCAAATTCATTGTTAAGCCACGATAAATATAACTGGGATAATTTTTTTGTTTTGTAATTTTTTCAAAAGCAATTTCACGTTCATAAGCAAAACGTGTTAAACGATTAGGCGGGTAACTGTACAAAGCAAATTGTTTGAGTCCTTTACTACACAAATGATCAAAAGCACTTTTTACCAATGCTTCATTATCAGATGCAACATAAGGAATTGAATGAAATTCTTGAAAACAATGAAACGATGCCCCAACTCCAACAATAGGATAAGAATGCTGCTTTATAAGGTTATCAATCAAATGATCGTCACAATTTGCAATCATTCCATCGCAGTATAAATTTTCACGATCGTTGCTATCCCAACATAAATTGTCAGAAAGATATATATTCCAATTTAAATGATGCATTTGTAAAAAATCACCAATACCCTTCAAAATTTGTCGGTCGTAAACTTTATTGGCGTTGAATAATAAAAAAATGCGATATTCTTTTGCTAACTCGTGGAGCATGAATAAGCCTAAATTATAGAAAAGCAAGAATGAATCAAATTTTAATCAAATTTTCTTTTTTTAATAATCACAATTATTTGACCTGTACTTAGCATTAATCAATAAAAAACGTAAAACGATTGTTAATTTACATAATTGAGATAATCACCACTCATAACTATAATTTCATTCAGTATTCAAGCAATTTACTTACGATTTAACAAAATTTTCTCTTTCTTCCTAACTTATTAAAAATATTTCTATTTAATTTAATACGTTATTAATGGCTAATAAATACACTAAGGATTAGCGATGAATAAACCCTATAATCCATTTTATGTTTTTAGAATTACCCTGGTAGCAACATTAGGAGGACTCTTATTTGGTTATGATACCGCAGTGGTATCGGGAACCGTTGATTCCATATCAAAAGTTTTTATTGAGCCGCGTCATCTAAACGAAACAGCGGCTAATTCCCTTTTGGGATTTTGCGTCGCAAGCGCTTTAATAGGATGTATTATTGGTGGGGTAATTAGCGGTTATTTAAGCAATCGTTTTGGTAGGCGAAATTCTTTATTATTTGCGGCTTTATTATTTTTTATTGCCGCATTAGGATCAGCTTATCCAGAATTTGGACTTCACCCTATTTTGTCCAATCAATACCCTACATACTTGACAAATTACATCCCTGAATTTGTTGCCTACCGTATTATTGGTGGTATTGGAGTAGGTTTAGCCTCTATGCTTTCCCCTATGTATATCGCCGAAGTTGCCCCTGCAGAAATTCGCGGTAAACTGGTCTCTTTTAATCAATTTGCCATTATATTTGGTCAATTACTTGTGTAATGCGTCAACTACATTATTGCTCGCTCAGGAGACCAAGCGTTTTTAACAACAGTAGGGTGGCGCTATATGTTTTTATCTCTTTCTTTGCCTGCCCTTTTATTCTTTTTTCTTTTATTCACGGTACCAGAAAGTCCACGTTGGTTAGTAGAAAAGCACCGTAAAGACCATGCCTTTGCAGTCTTATCTAGAATTTTAAATATAGAACGCGCCAAAAGCGCTCTTAATGAAATTACGCTTTCTCTAAGCAATACTTCCGAAACAGGGGCCAATTTATTCAAATACGGGATAGGTATTGTTATTATTGGCATTTTATTGTCTGCTTTTCAACAATTAATGGGGATTAATGTTGTGTTGTACTACGCACCTGAAGTCTTTAAAAATCTTGGAGCGAGCACTAATTCAGCGTTGCTACAAACCATTATTATAGGGATAATTAACCTCTCTTTCACCACTATTGCTATTTTTACCGTCGATAAATTTGGTAGAAAACCGTTACAAATTATCGGAGCAATAGGCATGGCAATCGGTATGATTAGCTTAGGAAGTGCTTTCTTTTTAAAATTATCCCCTCTATTAGCTTTAGTTTCTATGCTACTTTATATTGCTTCTTTCGCAATTTCATGGGGTCCTGTTTGCTGGGTATTATTGGCAGAAATGTTTCCCAATTCTATTCGCAGCAAAGCATTATCTGTCGCCGTATCAGCCCAATGGATAGCTAATTACCTTGTTTCATGGACCTTTCCCATTATGGATAAAAATTCTTATCTTATCCAAATGTTTCATCACGGATTTTCATATTGGATATACGGAATAATTAGCATTATTGCTGCCATTTTTGTTATACGCTTTGTTCCAGAAACCAAAGAAAAATCCTTGGAAGAACTGGAAGCCCTATGGGTATGATTTTTGTTTAACTTAAACAATATTTTACTGTTTAACACGTAAAAATTTAATGTATAAATTACAAGGAACTATACAATGCAAAATTATTTTGAACACATACAACGTATTCGCTACGAAGGTCCCAACAGCGATAATCCTTTTGCATTTCATCATTATAATCCTGATGAACTTGTTCTAGGCAAAAAAATGTCAGAACATCTACGTTTCGCTCTGTGCTATTGGCACAATTTTTGCTGGAATGGCACAGATATGTTTGGCACAGGATCCTTCAACTATCCTTGGCAGAATAGTACTAATGACCCTCTAACCAATGCCAAAGCAAAAGCCCAAATTGCATTTGAATTCTTTTATAAAATGAACGTTCCTTTTTACACATTTCACGATATTGATGTTGCACCGGAAGGGAAAAACATTAAAGAATATCTATACAATTCCGCGGTAATGACAGAAATTATGTTAAAATCTCAACAAGAGACTGGGGTAAAACCCCTATGGGGCACTGCAAATTGTTTTACCAACCCCCGTTATGCAGGCGGAGCAGCAACCAATCCTGATCCAGAAATTTTTGCTTATGCGGCCACCCAAGTAAATAACGCAATGAATGTCACCCATAAATTAGGTGGCGAAAATTATGTGCTATGGGGAGGAAGAGAAGGTTATGAAACGCTTTTGAATACTGACCTAAAAAGAGAACGTGAACAATTAGGTCGATTTATGCAACTGGTAGTAGAAAACAAACACAAAATTGGCTTTAAAGGGACTTTACTTATTGAACCTAAACCCAAAGAACCAACAAAACACCAATATGATTATGATGTTGCTACGATCTATGGTTTCCTCAAACAATATAATCTGGAAAACGAAATAAAAACTAATATTGAAGCCAATCACGCTACCCTGGCTGGACATTCTTTTCATCACGAAATAGCCACGGCCATAGCACTTAATATTTTTGGTTCAGTGGATGCCAATCGAGGAGATCCACAATTAGGATGGGATACGGATCAATTTCCTAATAGCGTCGAAGAAAATACTTTAGTTATGTATGAAATTTTGGCAGCAGGAGGCTTTACAACAGGAGGACTTAATTTTGACTCTAAAATAAGACGCCAAAGCATCGATAAATATTCCATATTTTATGGCCATATTGGAGGTATAGATGTAATGGCCTTAGCGTTAAAATGTGCTGCTCGGATGTTGAGTAACGACCAACTCAAAATTAATAAAGAAAAACGTTATTCAAATTGGAACAACCCATTAGGACAAGACATTCTTCATGGTAACTTAAGTTTAGAGGATATTGCTCATAATCTAGTGAAAAATAACTCAAATCCGCAGCCTATAAGTGAAGATCAAGAACGTCTAGAAAATTTGGTCAACCATTATATCTTCGGATAATCGTTTTTGCTTTAATTATTTATTACGTAGAGTGAGTTTATTATGATAAAGTTCATATCGCTCTATGTAATAACGGTAATAAATTTAATTTTTTTTATTAATTAAGTATTCTATTTAATACGAGTAATTAAAGTGCTTGAGTAAATATTTTTTTAAAAAAATCGTTCACATGAACCATTGTACTATATGCAACTA
>NZ_CAWUGZ010000092.1:0-3260 GCF_963921845.1 Commensalibacter sp. Nvir
GATTATAAATATGAAAAAGATTATTTAGACTATGAATATGCCAGAACCCATAAGATTATAAACGATCAAGGAATTGCTTTTATTCTCGAAAATGGGGTTATAACTTGGGAATATTACCCATTTAAGCTAAATGAAAATGTGAGTGACCCTAAAAATATTCAAAAATTTTTAATAGAGCATGAATATTTATTGTTTATGAAGCATATATTTGTTTTGAAGCTTAAGGATGAATCATCGTATCACTCTTTGAAAAATCATTGATCAAGTATTCAATACAAAAGATAAATATTTTTATCTTTCAAGATCAGCATTTTTGAAAAATTCATAGAAGAAGGAGAATATGGAGTAGAAACTACTTTATGTGTTTAATGTATATTAGAAATAAATACTGTAAGAAATAAAAAACTAAAAGCTAAAAAAATATTAGATATTTTTAAACCATTATAAGAAATAAGTTAGCAGCTCTTTAAGAATAAGATTGTTATTACCAAAGATTTACATCAATAAGAAAGGTCAAACCATTTTGAAGGCTTTCTCTTAATTGTTATTTCTGAAAAAAACCTATTTTATCAAGGCATAAGTTAAGAAAAATCAAAAAACCTAATAAGAGCACAATCTAAATACCCTATGGTTATTTACCTTTCAGAAGATCTCTCAGACACGTTACCGCGATTGTTTTATGCACGTCCATAAAAGAAAAAGTAGAAATTAAGCAGTTCGCATTCATCAGACCAAACCCAATCCCCTTGACGTAAGCTTCTAGAATATACGATTCATGTTGTTGTGAAATGAGTATTAAGAATAAGTCAAAAGTAACTATTTTTTGCCCTAGCTTTCTAGACTTTCTTTTGAAAAATAATGTAAAAACAGCACAAACAAAGTCTATATTATGCAAATTGGCGGAGGGGATGGGATTCGAATAAGATTAATAACTAATTGAAAATTAATGATTTTTATATAGTTAGTTAAATTGATACCCCATATAATACCCCATTTTTAATTTCTATAATCCTCTATTGTTTTTAATCTTATCATTATATGTTTTGTAAGTTTAAAGCGTATCTCTACTTAAAATAAATTTTAATTAAGTTGCTTCTTTTCTTATTTTGTTTCTCTAATTCTTCTCGAGTAGCTTTTATTTCATCTTTCAAAAAGTTCTCTAGTTTATTTTTCACCTTGTTTTGATAATAACATTTTTTCGTTAACTTATAAATACGATCTTCAATCGAATAAACAAGTTTTTGAATTGTTTCTTGGTCAGGTTGGTAAAAATCAAAATTACTTAGACATTCTTTATCTTTTGAGAGATCGGATTCAAGTTCTTTTAACAAAGCTTTTTTATTTTTTTTTATTTGTATATCCAGTATCATTTTTACCATTTTACAATTATTACTTTCTTTCACTTTCCCAATTTTGTACGTCTTCTTTTAACCATCTAACGCAAATAGAGGAAAAACGTATGCGCTTAGGAAAACCTTCTTCGGCTTCCCACCGATAGAGGGTAGGGGGAGAGATTTTGAATCTCTGACAAATCTCTTCCTTTGTTAAATAGGTTTCGTGATCTTTATTCATTCTTATTTTTCCTTGTTACGGAAAAGTTGGCCCGTTACATACCCGATCCAAAAGCAACAGGCGTTAATACCGATAATGGATAGGATCATAGGGTACTCGCATTAATGTCGTTAAAGAGATTGTGAGGAACTTCTATATGTTCTGGACCTCTTGCTAAGTGGATGTTTTGATTGAAGTCGTCTAATTTAGAGGGAGGGGGCGTTTCGAGTTGTGGTGCATCGTCATTGGGATTGCTAGGAGTAAAATCGTCTGTCATAATAACGGGATCATGATGAATCAGTTCCTCATTTTCTAATTCGGTATCAGGACTGCTATCGAAAATATCTGCATCCATCGGCAGAAACTTGACCAATCGCCGTAAGGCAGTTTTTTGAGCCATCGCCTCGTAATGCTCCATCCAGACTTTAGGAATATTTCCTTTATTGTCTTTCCGACTTTCCATAATTTTGTCAATTTCGGGTTTCCTTAACACTACGAATTGCTTTTCAGTAGTACCTTTATAAAAAGCAATGGCATAAGCTCCCGTAGGCTCTCCGCGATCTCCTATAAATAAAGGTTCATGTTCGATGTCAGGCTTCGTGCCTTGGATCCATTTAAAATAGTCATTCTCGTAAACCACTTGAGCATCAATGGAAAAGATGAGGCCGCTATTTCTGACACGTTTTAACAGTCCCATATACATAGGAATGTATTGAGCGGTATATCCATTTTTTGACCAAAATTGAATAAACACCGCCTCCCGTCCATCGGGTAGCAACCCATCTTTGGCACATCGCATTGCAGCTTGAATCAAGCTTTCATGAGTACAATCCAATAGTTTTGGATTGGCTTGAACCGCCGTGACGATGGTTCTTAAGAACTTTTCAGGGGTGATATGGCTAGGTAGTAGAGATTTAAAGCGCTTTATATTTTGGCTTAACTGCCGTTGGAAATTATTCAGCTGTACTTTGGTTTTATTTTCTGCAATATGTTTATTCATGTTAACTGTTTACCTCTTTAATTCGTAAACTGCGGATTTCGGCTCGACCATTAATAATTTCTCCAGGCAATGCAGGCCTTGAGGGTTTTTCAGGGGTAATGGATAGGGTCACATAAAATCCGTTGACGATTCCTTTTTTATGTCCTTTTAGTTTTTCTAAAATGGCGTATTTGAGTTGATCTTGAGTCTGCGCAAGACTCTTTTTTGCTTCCTTAAGTTTTAGAAATTCTGCGCATAACGCGGGCAATTCATTGTCGCCAGAAAGATCAATGTCGTCCTCAACGGGCATTGGATACAACTGTTTTAAAATTTCGCTATTAATGTTGGCGCTATCGGGTGGAGGGGGTGTTTTATCATCCAACGATTTCCAAAACTGATTGACTTTCATTCTAATATTTTGAATGGTTTTTGGGTTCTCTTTATACGTAAAGATATAAGGCTCGTTCCCTCCTCGTAAGGCAGCGATCACGCCCCATTTGTAGCCTGTTGCCGCCAGCTGATGCTGCAGCTGGAGAAGGATATGAAGCGGGGGTTCATTATCGGTCCATGCTTTTGAAAAGCTAAAGTGATTGACGTTTTTGATTTCTAGACATCCAATGCCGTCTTGATCGTGGCCACTAACGATTTCGTAATCTAGGGATGCGCCCAAGTGAGGGCAGGTGTCGTCTTGAAAGTAGCCGCCTTTACGGATTTCCCATCCATTGTCTTG
>NZ_CAWUGZ010000093.1:0-5387 GCF_963921845.1 Commensalibacter sp. Nvir
ATCCTAATCATAGAGAGCAATAAATTCGCGTAATATAGGCTTACTTATTAAAAAAATAGAAGATTAATTAAATGAATTTTACTCATAGGGCATATTGACGATTTTTGGAATATTATTAAAACGTCATTATGCGTTGTTTATGAAATATTATTTTTTTAAGTAGTTTTTCGACTTTATTTAATGTCGTTTGATTATGTTATAGGATATTGATTATGAGATTACAGTTTGATTTTAAAGATCAGTCCTATTGTTTTGATCGTCCTAGCAAAATTATAAAAACGCATTGTTTGTCTGAGGTTATTAGATGCCTTTCCCAAGTTGAAATGTTGGTTAACCAAGGATCGTATGCTGCAGGATTTATTGCTTACGAAGCAGCCTCTGCGTTTCAAAAATGTTTACAAACGCATGTAAAAGGGGAACTACCTTTATTATGGTTTGCTTTGTTTGACAAAGTAACTAAATTTCCTTCGGTATCTGTACAAAATAATATCAAATTTGCGAATTGGGAACCTAATGTAGGTTGGGAGGAATACCAACAAAATATTGCGGCTATTAAAAATTATATTGCCGAAGGTCATACGTATCAGGTGAATTATACCCTAAAAATGGTTTCCGACTTTGTAGGTGATCCTTATAGTTTTTACTTACATCTACTTCGAGCTCAGCGAGCATCCTATAGTGCTTATTTAGAAACAGAGGAGTTCAAAATTTTATCAGCTTCTCCGGAGCTTTTTTTCGAAATTAATGGGTGCACCATTAAAACCAAACCTATGAAAGGTACTAGTCCTAGAGGTTTAACTCTCGCTGAAGATAATATTAATAAAAATATCCTAAAGAATTCTAAGAATAAATCTGAAAATTTAATGATTACTGATTTATTGCGAAATGACTTGGGACGTATTGCTCAGCAAGGGTCTATAAAAGTTTCTTCGTTGTTTGAAGTTGAGAAATATCCAACTGTCTGGCAGCTTACGTCGACTATAGAGGCGCAATTAAAAGAGCAAACGTCTTTATGCGATATTTTTGAAGCCTTATTTCCTTGTGGTTCTATTACAGGGGCACCAAAAATAAAAACTATGGAATTGATTAAGACGTTAGAAAAAAATCCAAGAGGGGTCTATTGTGGAGCATTGGGACTAATAACCCCTTTGCAAAAAATGTTATTTTCTGTGCCTATACGAACAATTACTATACAAAATAAACAAGCCACTTATGGGGTAGGTGGAGGAATTACATGGGATTCGACGTCTAAGGATGAATATGAAGAAATTAAGCATAAAACCAAAGTTCTTGATCGTCCTCCAATACCCAAACATTTGTTAGAAACTTTGTTGTTGAATGAAGGAATCTATTTTCTTTACGACAAACATCTTAAACGATTGTTTGATTCTGCTGATTTTTTTGATTTTCCTAAACCTGTTGAGAAGGTAACTAGTCATTTAAAGAAACTACTGCAAGTACATACAAGTGGAAAATGGAAGATTCGTTTATTACTGGATGGTAAAGGAGAAATTTTTAGTGAAATTACACCTGTTCCTACCACCAGTAAGACTTTAACCGCCACATGGTCAAACTATCCAGTGCACAGTTACAATGTTTTTTTATACCACAAAACAACGGAAAGAGAGTTTTATCCTAAAGTTACGTTGGAAAAAGAAGCCCTTTTATATAACGAAAAAGAAGAGATTACTGAGTTTGTTAATGGCAACGTTCTTTTGTTGCACGATTATCGCTGGTTAACGCCAAAATTAAGTTGTGGGGTGTTGAACGGGACGATGCGGCAACAGCTTATTGAAGAAGGTAAAGTTAAAGAGGCGATTATTTACAAAAAAGATATTACCAACACAAGTAAATTAGTTTTTATTAATAGTGTGCGTGGCTGGTGTCCAGTTTTGTGGAAAAACTAGACTTTAATAATTTTAGTATTTTGCATACTAACGGTTAAGTTTAAATCAAGCACAATAGTTGGTATTTATGGTGAATGGCACTTAATCAATTACAAAAAATAAATTTTTTTTAGTTAAAAGAATTGACGCGTAATTTGAAACTATAGTAAAGAGACTTACATCAATTTTATGGCGGACGTAGCTCAGTTGGTAGAGCGCCGGTTTGTGGTACCGGTTGTCGCGGGTTCGATCCCCGTCGTTCGCCCCAGTTTGTACATTGCATTAAAAATTAGTACGTTTTAGTCCTTCTTTAAAATCGATTGGTTGAAAACCGAGCTTTTCCTGCATTTCTTTTATTGAAAAGTTTTTATCCTCAATGAGTCTTTGAATTTCTGCTGTTTTAATCGAAGGAACAAAAGGAATAATTTGAGTGAATAGACTCGCTATTTTCAATAATGGTAAAGGTACATTAATAAAAGATTTGCTTGGAATATTGGTTGTTTCCATAATGATCTCAATAAAATTTTTGTAAGAATGTACTGACCCCCCTGCTATAATGATACTATGAAATCCTATCCAATTTTTCGATAACGCGTGTAAGATAGCTTTGGTGACATCGGATTGATGTATAGGGTGAACCAAAGCTTTGCCACCATCAGGCAATGGAATAATAGGGAGTTTTTTTAAAAAATTCGCAAGGCGTTGCACGTTATTTTCTCCCTCACTGCCATAGATCATTGTAGGATGGAGCATAACGCCGTTTCTTTTACTATGTAGAAAGGCTTTTTCTCCTGCAAGTACACCGTTACCATGGCTATCTGGCCATTTTGTAAATTTTCGTGTGCTCCCTAAAAAAATATAGGTTGTATCGCTGGGACCAGCGGCGAGTATAGTGGATGTGTATCGAGCATGGGCAGTGTTTACAATATGAGAGGCGTCGTAAAGGGTTCTTTTTAAATGAGGATTTTTCGTATCAAGATCAATTAAACGATATTCGCATTGTATTCCAGTTTGTAACCATTTTTCTTTATTCCTAATCAACGCAACAACATTACAATGATAAGTTTGCAGTTTTTTTACTAAATCCTTGCCAGAGCGACCATTTGCACCAATAACATGAACCGATTTAGGCAAGGAAATTTTGGGATTGTTGTTGTTTTCCATAGAAAATAAAAGGCCTATTTTGTAAGGTGGTAATAGGATACCTCATAAAAGGTATCTGAAAAAATAAAGAAATTTGTAAGAGAATAAAAATTTTCTTGACGAATAAGTTTATAGTGTTCATAAAGAACAAAATTAATAATGTACATAATTAACGGAATATAAAGTTAATGAAAACGACCATCTCGTTAAAACCAGCGGAGGTATCCAAGAAATGGATACTAATTGATGCAAAAGACATCGTATTAGGACGCCTTGCTGCTCTTATCGCTACGCGTTTACGTGGTAAGCATAAACCACAATATACACCACATGTCGATTGTGGTGATAATATTATTGTTGTAAATGCTGAAAAAATTGCGTTGACAGGAAAAAAGATAGAACAAAAGTTATTTCATTACCATACTAATTATCCTGGCGGCATTAAAACTAGGACAATTACCCAACGTTTAACGGGTAAAAATCCAGACCATATCGTCTATAAAGCTGTTGAACGTATGATTACTCGTGGACCGTTGCAACGCAAGCAAATGAAAAATTTATATATTTATGCAGGTGAAGCGCATCCTCACGAAGGTCAACAACCTATTACACTCGACGTTGCTGCATTAAACCGCAAAAATAGCGTTATTAAACATAAAGTTGGAGCCTAATAACTATGTCAGAAACTCAAGAACGTACTGGCAGTTTAGCTGATTTAAAAGAAGCAGTGGCTGATACAGCTCTAGCACAAGAAGCTATTGTACATGAGCCAAAACGGGATCAATTTGGACGTTCTTACGCAACAGGACGACGCAAAGATGCTGTGGCACGCGTGTGGATAAAACCTGGTAAAGGTGAGATAATTGTAAATGGTCGTACGGTTGATGTTTATTTTGCAAGGCCTGTCTTGCGTATGTTAATCAACCAACCTTTTTTGGTAGCTGATCGCGAAAGTCAATTCGATATCTATTGTACCGTTAGTGGGGGTGGACTTTCAGGTCAAGCAGGTGCTGTTCGCCATGGACTCAGCCGTGCGCTATGTCATTACGAACCTGAATTACGAGGAGCATTAAAAGCTGCTGGTTTTCTAACGCGTGATCCACGTGTTGTAGAACGAAAAAAATACGGAAAAGCAAAAGCTCGCCGTTCTTTTCAGTTTAGCAAACGTTAATATTCTCTTTTCAGATTGGTCAAAGGCGAGGAAAAGTTTAGATTTTCTTCGCTTTTTTTTTGATTTTTGTTTCGAGTAAATTAATAGAGTGTAGCGATGAGGCAAATCCCTAAAATTTTTATTGATGGAGAATACGGTACGACCGGTTTAGGTATAAGAAAACGACTGGAACGTCTTCCAGTTAAAGTATGTTCTATACCTATTGAGCAGAGACATAATATTCATACTCGTTTGGCGATGATGAAGCAGGTCGATTTGGTTGTATTGTGTTTACCCGATGAAGCGTCCAAAGAAATCGTTTCTGCTCTTCATGAAAATTTAAACAATCAAGTCCCACTCATTTTGGATGCTAGTACAGCTTTTCGTACGAATCCAGAATGGGTTTATGGGTTTGCTGAACTAAACAAAGATCAAAAAGAAAAAATCGCTAAGGCAAAAAAAGTTGCTAATCCAGGATGTTATGCTAGTGGTTCCATAGCTATTTTATTTCCTTTAATTTCTAAAGGACTGGTTAGGCCATCTTATCCTATTACGATTAATGCCGTTAGTGGTTTTAGTGGGGGTGGCAAAAAAATGATTGCCGCTTACCAAAATGGGCAAGATGCACCTCCTTTTGAATTATACGGCTTAAACTTAAAGCATAAGCATTTGCCAGAAATTGTTTACTATACAGGATTAGAACAAGAACCAATATTTGTTCCTTCTGTGGGTAATTTTTCTCAAGGTATGATTGTTTCAATTCCTTTTTTTACCGATATGCTTACAAACAATGTGGGTGTTGAAGAGATTAAATGGTGCTTACATGAGCACTACCGACACTCAGAAGTTGTTTCATTTATTGATGACGAATGCAAAACATTAGCAGTCGACCGCTTAGTGCAAACGGATAAAATGGAATTGCGTGTACATACAAATGCTACTCAAGATAAATTCATTGTAACAGCTATTTTTGATAATTTAGGGAAAGGTGCTTCTGGTGCTGCAATCCAAAACATTCAACTTATGTTAGGGATAACTTAGTTTAATGTTTTAGTAAGATTACGATAAATTCGTCATAATAAAATTTTCTGTTCAGTCGCAAAAAATTGACTTCTCGGCTCTTAATAAACGTTTTAAAATTATCTATTAAAATGTATTTTTTTTAAGCCCTTTATGTGTCCTGAAAAAATGAATGGTAACTCCCAAGT
>NZ_CAWUGZ010000094.1:0-16473 GCF_963921845.1 Commensalibacter sp. Nvir
TTCATATGTTAAACTGAGACGTATTAATTGGGAATAATTAAAGTAAATCTAAGAAAAAGATAATAATTTTTGGCTTAAAAATTAACTCTTGATCTAAAAAGAATAGTATAAAATATAAAATCAACGGAGTGTAAGATTAAACTTCTGTAGTCTTTCTTTAAAAAGTTTTAGGTTTTTTTGATACTTAAATGATTTTTGAAAACTCCTTACACCTAACCATTTCTTGTATTGATCTATTTTTTACAGACAGTTAACTTTTAGGCGTGAGTATAGTAAGTGAATGTGTAGACAAACTATAATAAGAAAAGACAAGCTTACAAATTTTTATTTAATACATTATTTCAGCGATTAAAAACATTATGAATAAAATAACAATGACATGGAAAAAAAATTACATATTCTTTATATATTTTTTAATCATTTTTACGGTATATAGTCCGACCTATCTTTTTAATTATGCATTTAGTGACGATTGGGCCTTAATCGATATTGCCTTAAACAAAAAGGGTTCTCTTTTTCAATGGGATGTCCAATCAGGACGTCCTTTATACGCAGTCATACAATCCATATGCCTTTACTTTATCAAGGATTACAAAAGTTTAATAATTTTTAGGTTAATTTGCGTACTGACTATCTATGCATTTTGTTGTCAATTGTTTAGCTTTTTATATAAAAGAAAAATATTTGATAATTTACTAATCACAATTACTTTGCCTTTGGCAATCTGTTTTTTACCAGCAATTCAAGTATACGCTGCTTGGGTGTCTTGCTTTTCATTCGTTACATCTTTGTTATTTGCCGGATTCAGTTACGCTATTTTAATACCCTATGACCGTACATCATCAATAACACGATGGATAATATCCATACTATTTTTATGCTGTTCTTTTGCCATTTATCAACCGACCGCTATGGGTTTTTTATTTTTCGTTTTTTTAGACAATTTTATCAAAGAGCGTAAAAAATTTCCCTTATCCAATTTAACAAAAAGCGCGATTGTCCTTTGTATAGGCATGATTTTCAGTCTGATACTTTCTAAATACCTTCCAAAATTGTTATACGGTTATTTATTAGACAGATCACAACTAACCAGTCATTTTTTAGAAAAGCTTAACTGGTTTATAAAAGAGCCTCTAATTAACGCTATCAACAATTTTAATATCTATCCCCACCGTTTTTTTACAATACTATCAACTTTACTGCTGGTAATAGGGATAAAATCAATTTGTAAAAATAAGAACGTTTTTATTCATTTATTATCAATTATTGCAATTATTTTAATTTCCTACATACCATGTTTATTAGTGAACCAAGATTGGGCAGCCTATCGTTCTTTAATCGCACTAGAACTAATCCTATCCACTTTAGTACTTTTGGGCTTTTTCACGCTCGTTCAAAAATTAAACATTAAACTCTATGCTTCTTTATTTCTCATTGCTTTTCTGTCTACTTCGGTCATTTTCAACATTGTGAATGAGTTTATAATTCCGCAACAATCTGATCTTGCTGCGTTATCTGCAAAAATATCCAGCATCATAGACCCTCAATTTGATGGAATACTGATGTTCGATATCGATGAACCCGCTCTTACTGCTTTTGTCAATACTCGAAGATATGATGAATTTGGAGCAACCTCTTCCAATATTCCTTGGGCTATAAAAGGAATTGCTGAACAAATCAAAAAAAATAAAAAAATGAAATATAGCTTAGTCGATGATGGTGTAATTCATCGTGGATCGAATACAAAATGTCTTCGAAAAGATAAGTGTATCATTATAAACACCGGGGATGCGATGAGGCAAGCCAGTTATAAATATTAGGTGGTTCCTCATTGTCAAAACATTGAACTACTGTGTAACAGCAAGAATAATTTTAATAAATTCCTTCAACTTTATTCTTGGTTTTGTTGAGTTATAAATAATAAAGCAATAAAAAACGATTTTATTTGTGATTTTTTCAATAAAACAACGGGCTGGGAATTCATTGGTAAAACATCTAAAGTGTTTATAAAGTTAAAACAATAACATGTAGCCAAAACCACTCTAAAACCAAATTTATTCGTAATATTTAAAGCAATAGATTTAATCCTTTTCTATAAAATCTATCTCTGTATAAAATATAAAAATTCTTTTTAGTTAGAAGCGTGAGCTTTTACCAATTGTAAAACTCTATTATTTATAATTATAAATTAAATGAAAACTTTTAACCAAAATTGATTGCTACTACGCCCAATACAATGAACACTATACCTAAGATGGCAGTTAACGATAAGGTTTGGTTGTAAACAAACAGGCCGATGAGGCAAATTCCAACGGTTCCAACGCCAGACCATATTGCATAGGCAATACCGATAGAAACCTGCCTTAAAGCCAGCGATAAACAATAAAATGAAATAACATAGCCTACGAGAGACAACATTGTGTATTTTACGCTTGTAAAGCCACAAGAGGCTTTTAAAAAGCTCGTCGCGGCAACTTCTAAGCCAATCGCGCACGCTAAAAATAAATAAGACAATTTTTTACATTCTTAGTTTTTAAATTTCATTTATGGTATTGGTTTGCAGCATAAACGTAGAAAATCGCATTTATTCTACAGATTAATACCAACCTGCCGATTCCTTAAAAACAAATTGCTCTAAAAAATTAATGGCTAGATCGCTATCGTTCAAACAGGGCACGTAAATAAAACTTTTTCCTCCTCCTCTCAAAAACATCCGACGATATTCCCGATCGATTTCTTCTAGAGTTTCCATAGAATCTACCACAAATCCTGGCGCTACAACCGCAATGTGCTTTATTCCTTGGGCTAAATAACGTCGAATGACTTTTTTGATATTGGGTTTTAGCCATCGGCTGGGACCAAATTCCGATTGATAAACGTGAGGCATTTCTTTTTCCGTCAATCCCATTAACCGTCTTAGAGCACAAGTGGTTTTATTGCATTCCTCTTCATAAGGATCACCTTTAGCAACGTAGCTTTGCGGTAAACCGTGATAAGAAAGAAGAATACGTTCAGGATTGCAGTTCTCCTGACTTAATTTTTGCTCAATGGCGGCTTTCAAAGCTTGTATATACTCCTTATCATCAGCAAAAGAATACACTGTTCGGATTGCAGGTTGTTTTCGACAAGTGAGTAAGGTTTTAAACACCACGTCGTTGACGCTTGCGGTTGTGGTGGCACTGTACTGAGGGAACATAGGTAAAATCAATATCCGTGTGCAGTTCTGATTAATTAAAGACAACAATTTTTTTTCTAACTTAGGCTCTCCATAGCGCATCGCCCAATCGACGATAACCATCGTCTTTTCAAATTTTTTACTGAGTTTGTCTGCTTGACTTTCAGTAATACGTTGCAATGGACTTGTATTTGCAACTTTGTCCCATATACGCTTATACGATCGGCTCAATTTTAAAGGTCTGAAAGTAAGGATTATACCCTGCAAAATAGGTTGCCATATCCAAGGAGAAAGCTCAATCATCCGTTTGTCCGATAAAAATTCGGACAAATAAGCACGAATAGCCCAATAATCTGTACTTTTGGGCGTACCTAAGTTAACAATTAATACGCCAATTTTAGGTTCAATAACGTCATCCATAGGTTGGCCTTTCGGTTATGTATTCACTTTAGTCGGCAAAGAGGGGATCGAACTGGTAATCATTTTTTTTAGAAGGGATGAGCACGGATGATGTTGTAAATCATCTAGTGAAATCCAACGTCCATCTGGAATAGATAATACATTATTTTTAACATGGTTTGCCGGTGAATATAAAGAAACTTCTAAAGTAAAATGACTGAATACGTGTTTCACCTTAGTTTTATACACCCACTCTCCTTTCAACCCAAGGGCTTGCAATGCTTGTCCAAGTTCAACAGGATTGTCTTGCCACTCTGTCCCTGGAAGCTCGAATGTGTTTCTTAACAATCCATGATGTGCTCTTTTTTTTAAAAAAACCTCTTTCTTTTGATTGAGTATAAAAAAAGAAATTCCGTGTCGGATCGGTCTAACAGGTTTTACTTGCCTGCGCGGCAATTGATCAACACACTTTAGTTGATACGCTTTACAATGACCAGTCAAAGGACAAATTAAACATAAAGGAGCCTTTGGCTTACAGATCGTTGCACCCACATCAAACAGAGCTTGGGCGAACGCTGAAGGCCTCTTAAGCGCCTCTTCTCCAGCATTCAAAGTTTCCGCAAGATGTTTCAATTTTTTCCGAACTTGCGGTAAAGCCTCTTGAACAGCAAATAATCTTGCAACAATACGCTCAACGTTCCCATCAACAGGAACGACGGGCTTGTTAAACGCTATTGATAGCAATGCATTTGCCGTATACTCCCCCACACCCGCTAAAGTTTTTAATTCTTTGATGTCCTGAGGAAACACCCCTCCTCTTTGCATAATTTGTTTGGAACATTGATGCAAATTTTTGGCTCGGGTATAATACCCAAGTCCTGACCATAATACGAACACTTGCTCTAAAGAAGCTTCCGCTAAACGATTTATGGTTGGAAATTTCTCTAAAAAGCGATTAAAGTAAGGGATAACCGTTTTTACTTGTGTTTGTTGCAACATAATTTCACTAACCAACACATAGTAAGGATCTGGGGTTTGTCCTTTCTTAGCACGCCATGGAAGGTCACGTTGGTGTTTATCATGCCACTCTAGAATTCTTTTCGCGAAAGAAGCTTTATTTGACAAACTATGCATAAGGTTGACGAAAAAACAGTAAAAAAAAATATTTGCAACAACTCTGAAGAAGTTGGAAATAACTATAAAGAAAAACGTAGTTACGGACTGTATCAAGTTGGTGGGTGCGTACATCAGATTACGCGATCGGTTTACAAACATCAATCTCCCTTACAATCCTTATTGTTTCATGATTGGGAAACCATTGTAGGAAGCCACTATGGGACGTGTACCGTTCCTCACAAACTATACAGTGGCACGCTTACGATCGCTTGCTCAAATATTACGGCAACAGAGATTCAATACATCACCCAAGCCTTTATTCAAAAAATTAATTTATATTGTGGGCAACCTCTTGTAAAACGATTGAAGTTTTTATATTCAAAAACAGCAACACCTTCTTCTCGTAACGTTGCAAACGTCTCTGGACCAAAAGTCGAGCCCGTACACGTTGCTAATCTCCCCGATGGGTCTTTGCACAAAGCCTTAGCCCTCTTGGGAGGACATATCCTAAATAAAACTAAAGGAAATTAACTTAATTATGTATACACATCATCAAAAGCTTATTGAGCGAGCAAAAGCAGAAACTGCCCCTTTTTGTGCAGTGTGTTATCCCTGCGAAGCCACAGCCATCGAAGCTGCGATTGAAGCGAATAAACTTGATTTACTGCGTCCTATTCTGGTTGGACCTGAAGAAGAAATTAGAACTATCGCCCAAAAAAATAATTTTTCCTTAGAAAATATAGAAATCATCAATGCCCCCTCTGAAGCTAAGGCAGCCGCAGCAAGCGTACAATTGGTACGCGAGGGCAAAGCACAGCTCTTGATGAAAGGAAGCCTTCACACCGATATTCTTTTAAAAGCCGTTGTCAATAAAGAATTCGGTTTGAGGACAGGGAAACGCATTACGCATGCTTTTTTGATGGACGGCCCAGAATGGCAAAATCCTCTTATGATCACGGATGCTGCGATTAATATTTTTCCTGACTTGATTACTAAAATGCATATCGTGCAAAACGCCATTGATCTTCATCATGCTTTAGGATACGGCGTACCACGCGTTGCTATTCTTTCTGCCGTAGAAATGATCAACCCCGATATCCCTTCTACCCTGGACGCTGCTGCCCTATGCAAAATGGCTGATCGTGGACAAATTAAAAATGGTATTTTGGATGGTCCGCTTGCACTGGACAATGCCATCAGTTTAGAAGCAGCAAAAATGAAGAAACTCGACACCCCTGTGACCGGTAAAGCACAAATTCTTGTTGTTCCTAACCTGGAAGCGGGCAATATTTTATTTAAATCACAATCTTTTACTGGCCCAGCAACCCATCATGCAGATAGCGCAGGTCTAGTATTAGGGGCCAAAGCACCTATTATTTTAACAAGCCGAGCAAGCAGCCTCGACAGCCGTTTGGTTTCTTGTGCTATGGCAAAATTGTCTTCTTTGCATTCAAAATAAATGTGAAAAAAGGGTGTAACCATCACACCCTTTTTTAAATAACCCTGCAGGCTCTGATAAACAAAATGAGAACCTTTCAAATCTATTACGTAACCTATTTACGGTGAATGAATTTCATAAATATAATTTTCCATAGGATACATATGCTGAATTGCTTTTTTTTCTAGTAAGAAATGTAACAGTTCACGCATTTTATTTTTATCTACCGAGGCAGGGTTTTTAGCGACAAGAGGTAACGTTGCGTTCCAAGCAGCCTTATTAAGAGGGGTACCCAGTTCCGGGTGATCGTGAATTGCTTTTTGATAAACCTCATCTGGATGTGCCTGCAAATAGTCACTCCCCTCTTTCAACGCCTGCATAAAACGTGCAAGTTTAGGTTGATTTGCTGCTTTTTTTTGCGCTACAAAAATTAATCCATCGTAAATAGGAGCCCCATTTTGCTCTGGAAAGAAAACCGATACGGGATAATGTCGTTGCTGCAAATCAATAAGTTCATAGTTGCGACTGGCTCCAATAATGGCATCAACAGCGCCTGTTATTAGCGCTTGCTCTAATTGAAAATTAACAACAATAAAATGCAGATCGGACAATTTCAATCCATTGTGTTCCAACATTGCTTCCAAAATCAGCGATTCATCCCCGGCTGCGGAAACACCGATTGTTTTTCCTTTCAAATGTTGAATTGTTTTTATTTCTTTTTGAGTTATTAAAGTTTCCAAGGGGTGGTCTAATAAAAAACCAACTTGAACCAACTGAATATGTTGATCCACCAACAGCCCTAATTGCAACGGATAAGATATCGCTAGATCGGCTTGTCCCGCAGCAAGTAGCCGAGGAGGGCTCCCAGGATCAGCAGGGGCAATTAGGTCTACGTTAAGACCATGCCGTTTGAAAGCACCGCTGTATTCTGCGGCTAATAAGGATTCATGACTGGCATTAAGAAACCAATCCAATATGACTGTTACGTTATCTTCTGCTTTAACCATAGGTATAGCTACAAAGCTTAAGCAAAACAAGAAAAACAATTTTACAATTTTCTTCTTGAACAACATTTGGTTGTTTCCTAAAATTTTTTTATGCTCTTAAGGCTGAGAGAAAGGAATAAAAAAACATACAAGCATTTATTACACTTCCTAAGCTTATCCGATTTAAAACGCAGTGGTGGCAGTAACCATTGCAGCAAACCCACCCCCTATGTAATAGGTTGGCGAAGAACCAGGAATAACCGTGCCGTTTCTACCCCTGACATCGTGTGCATTCGCGGTCGGACCCGCGACACCAGACAAGTATTTTTGATCGGTTATGTTGATCAAATTTAAGCGCAATTCGGGATATTTTATGATATCAAAATTTTCGAAACGATAACCTAACGCAACATTACCTGTGGCAATTGAGCCTATGGATTCATCATTCATAAAGGTCGCGTACTGTTTTCCTACCATTTTAACATCTCCATTGGCGAAAAAATGACCGTCGTCGTAAGTCAAACCAACAGCAAATTGCCATGTTGGACTGCGCACTGCTTTTTTGCCCTTTGTCGGTAACCAGTCCCCATAAGTTTTCAAATCACTATTCATCGTTGCATTCAAGTATTCCCCGGACACATACGGACTAAAATGACGCCATGGTTTTAAGCCAACCTCTGCATCCACACCGCGTGTGGTTTGGCTGCCTGCATTGATGGATGAATCCACCCAGGCGCCGTTTTCTCTTAAAACGGTCGAAATAAGTCGATTGGTATAGTTATAATTAAAAAACGTTAAACTGCTTGAAAATTGAGGGCCGTCATAACGATAGCCAATTTCCTCTTCGATCGAATATTCGCTTTTCAGGCGATTGGAACCAACCTGAGACAGCGCGCCGCTATTGGGATCATAGGTGTTATACAATTTTGATTCATTAGGCACCGCAAAATTAGTATTTACACTGGCAAAAACTTGATGCGCTTTCGTAAACTGATAACGAATTCCCATCCGAGGCAAGGGTCTGGAAACGTTATTCCCTGTACGATACTGGGGACCTGGAATTTGATTCCACCCTGCTCTTGAGAAAAAAACCTGTTTGAAACCTAGATCTACGAATAATTTTTGATTAAAAAAATTCATATGGTCACCCAAAAAAATAGCATTTACTTGGGTGATGGTGTGCGTATTTTGAGCCAGCAATTCTGCTCCATCAGGCAAATGTATATTGCTACGATTACCGCTCCACAAATCCCGAGGCTGACCATTTTCGGATACGGGGGTGAAAGGTTGAGTAACCGAATCGTCCGAATAATCGTACCAATAGCCTACTGAAAGATGATGGTGTTTCAAGTTATATTCTAAAGTGGGGGTAAATCCCGAGCGATAAGTTTTTTGAAACCAGCCGCCTAGAACCGTGGCTTGGCCATCAACAGAACCAGGGATAGGCACCTTCCCTGAAATTGGCTGATTACCCTGCCAAAGCCCTTCTTCATTCAACACAGTACCATACGGAGAATTGCCATAACCATACTGAAAATATGGGGTTACTTTAAATTTTAATGTATCCGTCACACTTAATTGCGAAGGCATAGCCATATAGGTTTGTTGAAACGTAGCCTGGTATAATTTCCAATAATTGCTGTTGTCAATTTGTGTTTTATCCCAGTTTCCTGAATAATTATCAGCATTTTTAATACCGTTTACGTCCCATTCGCTTTTCGTAGGCGTATAGTAACTGCTCGCAATAGAGTAATTCCAATTTCCCAAAAAGGAGATATAATTGTCATTTCCCCATTCTTTGATAAATTTAAAATCAATATGTTGTCGATGATTATACCCCGACCCTCGCCAATTATCCCCGTCGGTATAGGAATAAGAAAGAAATCCCTTGATCCCTGTCTTTCCAATTAAACCGGTATCGATACGGGCAAACGCTCGTGCTGTGTGATAAGACCCATACGATACATCAACAAGACCACCAAAATGATCAGAAGGCTCCCTTAATTTTAAATTCACAACGCCCCCTGCCGCGCTATAAACAGGACTGTTTAAATCGGTTGATCCTTGAGCTAATGAAATGGTTTCTAAATTTTCGCTATCCACAAATTGATTAAGGTATCCCATACCATCAGAAACATCATTTACGGGCATACCTTCAATGACATACCCTATAGAATTCGCCGTCATCCCCCGAACCGTCATATCCGTCTGAGCAGAAAGACCATAGGGTTCTGAGTTGGATACGTTGGCGCCGGGCAGCAACCTAATTAAATTATATGGATTGGACGTTGGGGCTTGCATTTGAATAAATTGTGAGGAAACTTCGCTGACCGATTTGGTCTCGGTCTGAGGTTGAATTAACCCTCCACCTGCCTGACTACCCGCACGACCATAAGCCGTTCGGTATCCAGGCTCTTTCCCCGTGACGAGAATTTTTTCTTCAGAATTCGTTCCTATTCCGTTTTCTAAAATAGCGGCTTTATTAGAAGATGCCACACTGTCGGTTGCCATAGCCTTCGCACCGACCCAAGACATAATAGTTAAAAAAACTATAAATTTATAAGCTAAAATAATTTTATTACTGATCATTTGTCCTCCCTTCGCTGGCATGACCCAGATCAGGTTCAACGAGTTTGTTCTCAGCCCCTTTCATAAAAGGGACACCCCGGTAAGTTTGTAAGATGTTTTACTCTACTTTATTTTTGGATACCAGTATTTTTATTTTTCTCATTTTTCCTTGTGTTAAAAACGATGGCTTGCCTCTGAAATACATTGTTTTTCAATAAATTGCCAACAATGACAAAACAAGAAATAATCTGAATACATGCTTAGATATTAAAAGATTTTTCATTGAGTTTTTGGTTTTAATTTAGACATAACCCGATGGAAAATAACGACCGCTCTTCTATAGTTACATGCACAATGGAAAAATCCTTTGTACACACCAGAGGTGTGCTTCACTGTCCCCATAACAACATCTTGATGATGAAATAATCTAATCTGAATTGATTTGTCTTTATGCACACGCTAGCCACGGACATATTTTAAATTAATTTACATAATTACTGTAATTCTAACGAAAAACAGCAGTTTCAAACGGCAGTGCTTGATAAGTTTTTTAATAAGAATGAGCAAAAGATCTTGAATTATTCAATAAAATTTTGTCTAAGATACCCGTGTAATAGTAGTTGGAAACTACAAAGTTAATAATTCTAAAAGCCAATATTATAAAAAAATACCCAACATCAACCGTATAAAATCTTTAAAAATCAGAACTTGATTAGGCACGGCTTGATTATCTGAGAAACAATTACTTAACATATTGCATTTCCGAGAAACAACTCCAAAAACTCAAAGCTGAAAAAGAGGAGCGATACCCCAACAATTGCTCCTGAAATAATTTCTACTATTCTTCCATAGCCTTGCATGGAAACGCTAATTTGTAAGTCATTATCAAATCTAATCCAAACTCAAATATTAATCTTTAAGTAGACTTATTTTTTTTTTCGAATATTACATAATAAGATTACACTACCACTGAAAAAAAATAATAACCTAACAATAGATATTATTTAGCCGTTTTTCTACTCCACATAAATCCAACCAAAATTGATAAAATGGATAACATCACTGGAATGTATCTTCCTCCTACAGAAAACAAAGTGGGAGGCAGTGCCCCAGGTAGAGGGACAGCAATTGTGTTTTCTTCCCCCCACTTGATCCGACTCAATTCCCTGCCATACGGATCAAAAACGGCCGATATTCCTGTATTGGCGACGCGCACAACGGGAAGTCCTTCTTCAACCGCTCTTAACCTCGAAGCTGCAAGATGTTGATAAGGCCCCGCTGAATTTCCGTACCATGCGTCGTTAGTGACGTTTAATACCCATTTCGGTCTATGCCCAGATTTAATAATTTGTCCCGAAAAAATAATTTCATAGCAAATTAATGGGGCAAATGAAGCAAGACTTGGTAATGAAAACGTCTCATTTCCATAACCAGGCGTAAGAGAAATGCCTGGAACAACATGAAAAGGCACGTACCAAGGTTGCATCTCCCCAAAAGGAACTAATTTGGATTTATGATATTCCTTAGCTATAGAAGCGCCTTTCGAATTTAAAACCACCAAGCTATTGTAAATTTTGTCTCTATCTTTTTGTGTAACCGCCCCCAATATGCCGTAAGAAGCCTCCGGATTGTTTTGCATCAATATTTCTCGAGCGATAGCGTCATATTCAATATCACCCGGAAAAGCACTTTCAGGCCATACGAAAACAATGGGCCTGTTAGGAGTGCGTTGCAAAAGCTGTTCTTTTTTGGCTAAATCGACACCCTTTATCGTTAGTTCAAGGTATTTTTGAAAAATCCTTCTAGGATCGGTATTGTTAATTTTATCATCTTCCGCAATATTTCCCTGTACCAACGCCACAATCGGGGTTTTACTATTAGCCAAAGGTGCAGAAGCTAACCGTATAAAAGAAAAACTGCACCAAAACCCTAATGTAATACAAAAAACTATAAGCCCTTTATATTTCAATAAAGGGGTCAAAGCCAACAGTACAATGAAAAACGTCAGGCCATCCACCCCCATAAGAGAAGCCGGCTGAATCAATAAATTTCCTAATTGTCCAGGGTATTCCCAACAACTTCCCAATGGATTCCAAGGAAAGCCCGTTAAAAGTGGATTCCACCACTGCGCTGGGACCACCAGCCCACGGGACATATCACACAGTGTCCATAATCCGGCAAACAATACAATATTATTTTTTTTTCGAGGATTTAAAAGATAAAACCCTAATCCCACCAAGCCCGTCCAAAATGCTAACAAAATTGCACATAGCGGCGAAACAATAGGCACCAACCACCAAAAATCATGAGCCCTTATAAGAATAGCGTTTATCAGCCAATACAAACCAGCGCTGTGAAAGCCAAAGCCGAACCAGTACCCTTGAGCAAATGCCTGTTTCCCACATGTACAACGATTAAGTCGTACGACAAGAAGAGGAAACGTTAAGAATAAAAGAGGTAAACCATAAAAAAATGGTAAGGCCAAGGCGCTGAGCGCACCTAAGCATACAACAAAAACTGCTGCTTTTACTCCACTGAGGCTTGTATATTGCTTATACAGAACACCTAAGTTCACACGCCTGCCTCTATTTGAAAATAAGGGATAATCTATTCCAGAGCGTCACGCAGACGTCTTTCATAATGACGGTAATATTTATCCGCAAACATCTCACTTTTAACGATAATTGCCACATCGGTCGTATTAAATTCTTCATCAATAACCGCACCATCACCAACACAACCCCCCAATCGTAAATACCCTTTTATTAACGTTGGCAACCGCACGAGGCAGCTACGTTTATTAAGCGTGTGAGGATCACATCCAAGCATCTCTACTTTTCGATTGGGCAGAGCAGAAACCCTTAATGCCGGAGGGGCAAGATGCGCATGATAAAGATAAGTAAGACTTTCGATGTGTTTTTTATAATCAGTACCTGGCAAGCTGGCGCAACCAAACAATATATCAATTTTATTTATAAAAATATAAAGAGCGATACCCTCCCATAATAATTTCATGGCTTGACGGTTGCGATAGTTTTGATCAACACAAGAACGTCCAACTTCGAGTAAATTACCTGGATGTTCTTTTAATAAGGTCAGATCGAATTCGCTTTCGCTATAGAATTTACCCACTTGCTCAGCCATCGTTCGCGTAAGGAACCGATACGTACCGACAACTTTTTCCTTAACATTTTTTTTATTATGATCAATAACTAATAAATAATCCGCATGATCATCAAATTCATCAAAATCACGCTTAGAGTGTAAAATTGCTTGCGAAGGCTTGGCACCCATTTCTTCATAAAAAATGCGGAAACGAAGTGCCTGTGCGGCGTCTCTTTCCTCTTCATTTTTGGCCAAGCGCACACCTAAGTTGCCGCTTCTAAGTTCAACAACTTTATCTCTCCGCAAATCGAGCTTAACCAAAGAATTGGCTGATTGTTCTGCAAACAAGTTCATAATAGGTACCATCACTCTCTAGTTGGTTGGTGACGTCTGGCAAAAAGTTCTAAACGATGCTGTACTAAATCGAACCCCAACTTTTTAGCCATAACTTGTATTAATTTCACATGTTCTGAATCTTCAAATTCGATAACTTTACCTGTGTCAATATCAATTAGATGATAATGCGTGCCTTGCTCTGTTAATTCGTAACGAGCTCTGGCCCCACCAAAATCGTGTTTCTCTAAAATACCTTTTTCTTCAAGCAATCGTACAGTGCGATACACCGTAGCAACAGAAATGTTTCCGTCTAATTTGGAAGCTCTTTGATACAGCTCTTCTACATCCGGATGATCATGGGATTGAGACAACACTCGGGCAATGATCCGTCGCTGCCCTGTCATTTTCAATCCCTTTTCGATACATAAACGCTCAATATGAGACAATATATCTGTTTTTTCGTGTGCCATTTAACCTACTAAATAACTGGTTAGGAAACGAACCTTTTTTGAAGTTAAATTAGGATAATCATATTTTTAAAACTAGGTAAAAAACTTTTTATAGTTTCTTAACACTATAAATTACATTATCCAAACTTCTAATTTTTATAAATATGATAAAAAAAATAAGTCAATACGTATAAAAATACCCTATTAAACACTTAAATTAAAAGTGATTTTTTCATACATAAAGCAGATAAATTTCCCTTGTAATAATTTGTACGCTTATTAATTTCTACAAATCCAAAATAATGGTATAAACCCAATGCTGCAAGATTATTCTCAGCAACTTCTAAAAAAACAGATTGTACCTCCTGCTTCGATAATTTTTCTAATACTCTTTTCATTAAATTTGTTCCTATTTTGCGACGCTGTAGAGTAGGTTTCACCGCAAGAGTGATTATTTCAGCTTCATCAAACAATCGGGAATAAAGAATAAAACCTGAAAAGAAATTTTCACATGAACAAACAGCCACGTGATAATGTGGACGATTTACTAGTTCACATAGATCTTGCGCAGACCACGATAAAGAACCAAACGCTTCTTTATGTAAAGCAATAAGACAAGATTCTAATCCATGTGCATTATCAAAAAACTGGATAGAATTCATAGAGGATAAGGTCTTAACCCTTTTTGAGGCAATTTTGCTTCTGGTGGATCCACATAAACGGGATAAAACGCACGAATTTTGGTGCTGGAACCTCTACACCTCATCGCTGCGTGTGCTATTTTTAACGCATCGGCTTCTTTATAATCAGTGTATAGATGTAAAAACGAAGATTCATTGTTCATAAGAGTCGCTGCAGACTCTCCACATATCCATAATTCCCGATCAGGAATAACGACATCTTCGAGATCATAAGCGCTTACGTGTTTGTTTTTGTTAGTTTCAATAAAGACACGATTTCGACGCGCATAGGTTACATGCCAAAACTCTTTTTCACAATATTCTGCATCGAGTGACGAAAAGAAAACATCCCCCCTCGTCAATCCTATCACTGGACAGTTTAAACCAAATTGGAGCCCTGAACCAAACGCGAGGGATGCTCTTAGCCCTGTAAACGATCCAGGGCCAACAATAGCCGCAATGAAATTGATCTGGCTCGATTGAAGGATATTTTTTTTCATAAACTGTTGATAATAGTATGGAAAACGTTCAGGTCCACCTCTCAACGTGGTTTTTACTTCATCTAAAATTTCGTAACGTTCAGCGCTTTTTTTTACAATAGAAATAAAATTCGGAGCACTTTGCGAAGAAGAAGCACCATTCAAAATCAATATAAACTCATCTATCATTTTATAACATCAAACACGCTTCATTGAATTCGAGTCTCGGCAATCTTGGTTGAGTAACCTCTTTGCATGCATACCCCACACACATTAAAAAATTCGATTGCCACCCCTCTTTTTCGAAAAAAACAGCATTGACCATAGCATTATCAAATCCTGACATTGGCCACACATCTAACCCTAATGCTCTAGCAGCTAAAATAAAAAAACCACCTTGTAAGGTAGAATTTCGTATAGCAGTTTCTTCAGCAAAAGGCATATCTTCTGCATACCAAGATTTTAACTCAAGGGAAGGATTCAGTTTATCAAGAAACTCATAAAATAAAGGATCATGCGCCACAATGACCACAACAGGCGCACTTAGCACCGATTGTACATTCCCCAAAGACAACGCTGGCTTTAGCTTTTCTTTACTTGCCGTTTCCCTTAAAAAAGCAAAACGTCCGGGTTGGCAATTCCCTGAGGTAGGACCAAGTTTTGTCAATTCATAAAGCCGTATTAACAAATCGTCTTCAATAGATCTATTCGTCCATTTTTGTGGCGTTCTTGCCTCTTCAAATATTTTTTTTAGAGCCAAATCATTTACACAATCCATGCCATTCCTAGCTTATAGTTCGACTTTTTCTACAGAAATGATTTGCGGCAAATGACGCCGTAGAATCGTTTCCACGCCATGTTTTAAAGTTAATGAAGAGGATGGACAACCGCGACACGCCCCTTGCATACGCAAATACACGCTTCCATCGCGATATCCATGAAAAACGATGTCCCCGCCATCTTGCGCAACAGCGGGTCTGATTTCATTATCCAGTAAAGTTTTTATTTTTTTTACTATTTCTTCATCTTCTGGTGCCACTTCCATGACAAAACCACTAGCGCTACCGTTCATCTCTCTATTTAGAAAAGATTTGCCTGTACTTATAAAATCCATAACAATCGTAACAATATCTGTTTTTAGATTATCCCAAGAACATTCAGCACTTTTAATAACGACTAAAAACTCTGTGCCAAAAAAAACGCGCTCTACGCCAGGTAAATCAAACAAAGCTGACGCTAACGGTGAGTAAAATGCAGAACCCTTACTATTAAAACCCACCGTTTGATGCTCTTCTAATATTTTACGATCCAAACTCAATTTCAAAGCATTTGGATTAGGCGTATCTTCTGTGCGGATAATCATCTAAAAACCCTCAACTATCCATGTTAATGTGTCAAAAAATTATAAAAGCTAACACTTAACTTATCATTAATATTTTATACGCTTGAGATCAAATGTTATCTAATCTATTGCACATTCCCTTCATCGATTTGTAAGATTCAATCCATTTGCTAACACGAACCGAAAACGGATTTCTTAAAAAAAAGATTCTTTTTTTTTGAAAAGCCGTTAAACCAAAATTAAAGTTCAATCGACGTTGTTAAAGCGCGTTAGATTGAAGTTTGAGCATATATAAACGGGCTAACTCTGATGGAATATCTTCACCTGTTATCGATTTCAGTAAATTAAGCGCTTGATTTTTATTACCCATATCAAGCACACATAAAGCATAGTATAATTT
>NZ_CAWUGZ010000095.1:0-14440 GCF_963921845.1 Commensalibacter sp. Nvir
AGTGAATATTATAGGAAAAAATAAATAATTAAGTATAGTTGGGTTAAATAAATTGAGGGATTAACAGAAAAAGAGAGAATATTGATTCTTTTTGTTAAAAAGTTATGGAGTAAAAGAGCATTGAGCTTTAGGCAGATAAATTTTGGATTGCTATCCTATATAGGTTTAAGTTCGGTATTTGTTGATGGGAGCATATTAATATATGTTTGATTTTTCTTGGGCTCAAATAATATTAATTATTATGGTCGGTATAATTTTTGTTGGGCCTAAAGATTCACCTAAAGTGGTGCGATGGGTTGCTGACGTTATAAAAAAGTGTAGAAAGTTTGCTGACGAATTTCAGAGTCAGATGGACGAGATGGTAAAAGATCCTGATTTAAAAGAAGCTAAAGATCAGTTGATGAAATTACGCCACTTAAATGTTAAAAGTGCTATTTTCAATGCAATTGATCAAGATGGCTCAATACAGGATAGTTTTAAACAGTCATCATTTTCTCAGACGTTAATAGCATCTTCTTCTCATACTTCAGAGATAAATACCGCCGCAGAATTGCCTTGTACTCCCCTAAACGCAGAATTTTCGTTAAGTAACAAAGTGAATGAAAAATCTATAATTAATATAGAGTTATTACAAAGAAAAAATCCTCTCCCCGTATTTTTTCCTCCTGAAACTGCTAAGCGTATTTTAATCAGAAAATTTACACCGCATCCTCCCGCTATGATTCCTCCATATGTTACTAATTTCAAAGAACAGAGATGGTTATGAGGGACCAACAAGAGAGTGAAGCACTGAACGACAAAGCTATGCCTTTGATTGAGCATTTTATAGAGTTACGTCGTCGTTTAATATGGTGTTTACTAACTTTTGCTATTGCATTTGGTTTTTGTTATCATTTTGCAGAACAAATTTATTTGTTTTTAGCCCATCCATTGGCAGAAGCAATGAGACACGATGGGCAGCAGCCTCATTTAATTTATACAGCTTTATATGAAGCTTTTTTTACCTATGTAAAACTAGCTTTTTTCGGTGCGACATTCCTATCTTTTCCTATGGTTGCTATACAGGCATGGATTTATATCGCTCCAGGATTATATCGTAGAGAGAAAAAAATATTTGCACCCTTTTTAATTGCAACACCACTGTTATTTATTTTAGGCGCTTCGCTTGCTTATTTTTTAGTTTTTCCTTTTGCCTGGAAATTTTTTCTGTCTTTTCAAGTTGGAGGTAATAGCACTTCAGGTTTACATATAGAATTACAGGCTAAAGTTTCAGAGTATTTAAATCTGGTTACTCGCTTGGTAATGGCCTTTGGTATTGCGTTTGAGCTTCCTGTTATGTTGACCTTGATGGCGAAAATTGGTTTTATATCTTCGGAAAAATTGAAAAAACTAAGGCGGTATGCCTATGTAGTTGCTTTTATTATTGCAGCAATTTTGACGCCACCTGATGTTATTACTCAAATATCATTGGCCATTCCATTAATTATTTTATACGAAATTTCTATTTTTTCGGCCCGTATTGTAGAGCCAAAAAACACTCAAGAGGATAATGTATAATGCATGATTTCAAAGCGCTTCGGACTGATCCTAAGGCGTTCGATTACGATTTAGCGCGACGTGGGTTACCTCCAGCTAGTAAATTATTATTAGAATACGATGAGGAACGACGTCAGTATTTAAACGAACTTCACCAAAAACAAGCAGATAGAAATAATTTGTCTAAACAAATTAGTGAATTAAAGCGTAATCGTTTAAATACAACCGAGCTTGAAGAAAGAGGGATAAATCTACGCCAAGCTTTGGAAACGCTACAAGCTAAAGTGAATGAGCTTGAGTTGAAAATTTTTAATATTTTGGCCAGTTTGCCCAATCGTTTAGCACAAGATGTCCCTCAAGGAGCTGATGAATCAGGGAATAAAGTTGTTCACCAATGGGGTAACCCTAATATATTTGATTTTGTTCCACGACAGCATTTCGAATTGGGCGAAAAATTAGGCATGATGGATTTCGCAATTGCATCGAAAATGTCTGGGGCTCGTTTTTGTATTTTACAAGGCGACTTAGCGCGCCTAGAACGCGCTTTGGGTCAATTTATGCTTGATTTTCATGTTGCTGAACATGGGTATACAGAGTATGTTGTTCCTTTGTTGGTTAATGAACAAACAATGTATAATACTGATAAGCTACCTAAGTTTGGTGACCAATCGTTTTGTACTAAAGATGAACGCTGGCTTATTCCAACAGCTGAAGTTCCATTGACAGCTATGCAGGCTGATGAGCTGATTCAGGAGAATTGTTTGCCTATTCGTCGTACGGCGTTATCAGCTTGTTTTCGAAGTGAAGCAGGTGCTGCAGGAAAAGATACGAGAGGATTGATACGCCAGCATCAATTTTATAAAGTTGAAATGGTTAGTGTTACAACACCTGAGCAGAGCGAAATAGAACATGAACGGATGACCCGATGTGCTGAAGAAGTTTTAGAAAAACTTAATTTATCGTATCGTCGCGTTTTGTTATGTTCTGGTGATACGGGTTTCGGCGCGGCTAAGACATGGGATTTAGAGGTTTGGTTGCCTGGGCAGCAGGCGTGGCGAGAAATTTCTTCTTGCTCTAATACACGGTCGTTTCAAGCAAGACGCATGAATGCGCGTTATCGACCGGATTCCAGTGAGGGTAAAAAAGCAGGTCCAGAATTTGTGCATACATTAAATGGATCGGGAGTAGCCGTCGGAAGAGCATTAGTTGCTGTTATGGAAAATTATCAAAATCAAGATGGCTCTATAACTGTTCCAGAACTACTAAGGCAATATATGGGCAATCTTCAGAAAATTGGTTAAGGGACTATGCTACAATTTATAGAGTAGATAAAATTTTACCTGCTCTATATGTTACTTTCATTTGAATTTAATTTCGTTCGGCAAGCAATGAGGTTATAGAAAGTAAATCAATTACTAAATTGTATTTAGTTAATTTAAAATGTTAAAAATTTGTTTATTTGGGGGCTAAGGAAACGAAATTACGCGTTTTTTTAACTATGTAGTTTTGCTGTAAGATCTTCAATAAATTGCCAAGCAACTCTCCCACTTCTTGCACCTCTGGTTATTGACCACTCGTTCGCTTTAATTATCAAATTTTGATCGTCAATAGGTAAGTGTCTTTGATGTGCGTATGATTTTACTATCGTATTAAAGAGTTCTTTGGTGCATTGATGAAATCCAATCCATAATCCAAAACGATCCGAAAGTGATATTTTTTCTTCTATAGTGTCTATAGAATTTATAGAAATATTAGCTTCGTTTTCAATCATTTCTCTTGGCATTAAATGCCTTCGATTGCTGGTTGCATAAAACAACACGTTACTCGGTCTTCCTGTTATGCCTCCGTCGAGTATGGATTTCAGTGCTTTATAATTATGCTCTCCTTTTTCAAAAGATAGATCATCTGAGAAAATGATGAAACGGTAAACAAGTTTTTTCAATAAGCACAGCAAATTAGGCAAGCAATGTATATCATCTTTAAATATTTCGATTATTTTTAATGGTGCGATTGATTTCGTTAATTTTTTGTTTACCTCTTGATGGACTGACTTAACAAGGGATGATTTTCCCATCCCTCGTGCACCCCATAATACAACATTATTAGAGGGAAGGCCTTTTGCAAAATGCCATGTGTTTTCAAACAAAATTTCTTTTTGCCGGTTAATCCCTTGGAGCAACGAAAATTCCACAAAGTCAATAGTATGAATTGGATCTAATGTATTGGTTTGATTGGACCATGTAAAAGCGTCTGCTGCTTCAATGTTATTTATGTGAGGAGGTGGAGGGGAAATTCGCTCCAAAGCCTCTACAATACGTTTTAAGTAAAGGTGCATAGAATTATCCATTTTACTTCCGACAATTTTTGATTAGGTTTTTTTAAATATTTGTAATATGAGTCTAAATGTTTAATTAAAAGTTAATTATTTAGTGCGTAACAATTAGGAAATCGCTCAATGATGAAATTTATGGATTTGCTTATCACACCTGCCTACGCGCAAACTATTGGTGGTAGTGGTAGTAGTTCAATGCTAATGAGTCTTTTACCTTTCATAGGAATCTTTTTTATATTTTACTTTATGGTTATACGTCCACAACAAACTAAGGCTAAACAGCTAAAAGAGACTATGAAATCATTGCGTAGAGGGGATAAAATTATTACAGCGGGAGGAATTATTGCAACCGTAGTAAAAAATCAAGAAGATTCTGACGAAATGGAAGTTGATTTAGCAAATAATGTAAGGGTGAAAGTGCTAAAAAGCACCATAACAACAATTTTGGAAAGTAAAGTTAGCAAACTGAATGAAGGATTTAAGGGCTCAAAGTTAGGGAGGTCAATTTCTAAAAAAGATAAAAAAGTTGAGATAGAGAAAAAATCAGAAGAGGCCGAACAAGATGAAGATAGTACAGATGAAAAAAAAATCAGTAAAACTGAGTAAATTATTTTAAATATTACAAAGTAATTTGTGAAAAATATTTGAAACTAATACACTAATAATACGTTAAAAGTTATGCATAACGAAAATATATTGTAAAATTATTAATCAAATTAATAATTTAATAAAATGAAACCCGACTTAAAAGTCGGGTTTCGCATCGTTAATTATTTAACAATTGTTCAGCAAAATCGTAATTAGCCAATTTGTTTAAAAAATTATCTATAAAATCGGGCCTGCGATTGCGGAAATCAATATAATAAGCATGTTCCCACACATCTAGAGTAAGTAATGCTTTTCCTTGGTCTTCAGAAAGAGGGTTTCTAGCATTAGGAGTTTTAGTAATTGAAAGTTTACCCTGGGTATCCTTTATCAACCAAGCCCAACCTGAACCAAATTGAGTAGTAGCAGCCTTTTTAAATTCTGTTTTAAACGCTTCAACAGATCCAAAATCATTTTTTATTTTTTCTTCGAAATTAGAAGACATTTTCCCGCCATGTGGACTTAGGCAGTTCCAAAAAAATGTATGGTTGTAATGCTGTCCAGCATTGTTTAAGACCGGAGCCAACGACATATCGTTAGCAGACATGATGATAAGTTCTTCAAGGGTTTTCCCCTGTAAGTTTTTATTAGCATCAATTAAATCATTAAGTGCATTGACGTATGCCTGATGGTGTTTATCATGATGAAAGTGTAAAGTTTCTTCGCTCATTCCCGAGCGCGATAAAGCGTTATAGGGAAATGGGAGTTGTGCAAGTTCAAAAGCCATTTTGTTCCTCGTCCTTTAATTAAAAGTAGACTTTTTAGTTCTTGTTACATTTTAATATAAATAGAATTAAAATTTTAATAAAGAGTATTCTTGAAATGTTGTTTGTCTTCTATTTATATTCGGTTGTGTAAACTAATTATGAATTATGATGAGAATTCTTCTTTGTCCTTCTGTGCGCAATACGTTAAAAACCATAGCTACGATCATTTTCTGTGTAATATTTATGTTCCTATTAAATACAGAGAAAGCATATTTAGATTATTAGCTTTTTATCTAGAATTATCACGTTGCTTAAAGATTTCGTCTTCTTGGTCCATAGCTGGGCCAATGGCTGGGTTAATTCGCTTGCAATGGTGGAGGGAATTTATTGAAGGTAAGGACAGACCTCATGAACTAGCTCCTTTCATAAAAGAAGAGCTTGATAGAGGGACGGTACGGAATGACCTTTTACTTTCAATTATTGAAGCTTTTGAAGAAGAGTTAGAGGGAATAGCAGATTGGCATCAGTGGCATTCCATTATGACTCGTACGAGGGGACAGATACACACTATTATTGCCTCAATATTAAAAGTTGAAAATACTAGACAGTTAGAAGCTTTATCAACATTAGCAATAGCATGTGAACTTGTATTTAGGGCACGGTACTTACACCAATGTATTCAAAATGGTGGAAGATTTTTTCCAAAAAGCTTCGCTAGTCGTTACCTATTCCAAAAAAGTAATGAATTTAATGATCATCTTAATGACAAAATTTTTAAAGAGATGAGAAATATTTTAATTCAAAAAGCATTTATATATTTTAATTCAGGTTCAAAGATTTGTAATTTAAAACAAAGTCAAATTTCTCTTTTACTGCCTAGTTTATTAGCAAAAAGAGATTTAAAAAGGATAAAATATTGGACTAACCTTCCTGTTCAAAGGGGATTTGGGGATCAAATTGCTCTTTTAATAGCTTTTATGAAACATAAAATTTTAGCTCATTAACTAAATCAAAATAATCATTTTTATTATTCTTTATTAATGTGAGTGTTCATTCGCAAACATTTAACAATGTTCAATTGCAACAAAGCGATTTGGGTTAAAAAGTTACGTCGTTTGTACGACTCTAGATTAATCATTTTGGCGATAAAAAATATCTAATTTATTTTGGTAACCATATTGTGATTAAGCTATATGATGAATACATATATTAAGTTATTATCCGTTACGATTTCAAATTGCAAGTTGATTGAGCAATAGCTAAAGAATGCGTGCGGTGTATTAAGATTGAGATCAATTTGAAAAATCATTTTTATTTTGGATTTTTCATGTTTAATTAAGGAGGTTTTCCATGACGGTGACAAATTTGGCTGAGCTAGATGGCCTTGTTGCTAAAGTCAAAAAAGCCCAGGAAATTTACGCTACTTTTACGCAAGAGCAAGTGGACAAAATCTTCTTTGCTGCGGCAAAAGCTGCTTCGGCAGCGCGTATTCCATTGGCACAACATGCTGTCTCTGAAACGGGGATGGGTGTTGTTGAGGATAAGGTAATTAAAAACGCTTTTGCCAGTGAGTATATTTTAAATAAATACCGTAATGATAAAACCTGTGGAATTATAGATGAAGATACCTCGCTAGGTACTATTACTTATGCAGAGCCTTTTGGAGTTATCTGTGCGATCATTCCAACAACCAATCCGACGTCAACAGCAATATTCAAAGTGTTAATTTGCTTAAAAACGCGAAATGCTATTATTATTACACCTCACCCACGCGCAAAAAAAGCTACGGTAGAAGCAGCAAAAATTATTCTTGATGCGGCGGTGGCTGCAGGGGCACCCGAAGATATTATTGGTTGGATTGATGAACCTACTCTTGAACTGACCAGCAGTTTAATGAAGCACCATGATATTGCAGCAATTTTAGCGACTGGTGGCTCTGCAATGGTGACGGCAGCTTATAGTTCTGGCAATCCCGCTATTGGTGTTGGGGCTGGCAACACACCGGTTATTATTGATGAAACATCCGATTTAAAACGTGCCGTTTCTTCTATTTTGATATCCAAAACATTTGATAATGGTATGATTTGTGCCTCAGAGCAATCGGTTATCGTTGTTGATGCTGTTTACGATGAAGTAAAAAAACTTTTTAAAGAATATGGCGCTTATCTTCTTGATGAAAACGAACGTCAGGCAGTAGGAAAAATTATTCTTAATGATAAAGGTGCTATAAATGCTGAAATTGTTGGGCAACCTGCGTATAAAATTGCCGGACTTGCTCACATTAACGTTCCTACCAAAGCAAAAATTTTAATTGGTGAAATTGAAGAAGCCATTCACTCTGAGCCTTTTGCTCATGAAAAACTATCGCCAGTTCTTGCAATGCTTAAAGCAAGTAATTTCGAAGATGCCCTTGGCATTGCCAAAAAATTAATTGATATGGGCGGGCTCGGACATACGTCCGTATTACACACGGATCAGGATAAGCGACGTGATCGCATTGAGGCGTTTAGTCAAAAAATGCAGACATGTCGCGTATTGATTAACCAGCCTGCATCTCAAGGTGCAATTGGGGATGTATATAACTTTAATTTGGCACCTTCTTTGACATTAGGATGTGGATCTTGGGGTAAAAATTCTGTTTCGGAAAACGTAGGGCCCAAACATTTACTTAATCTAAAAATTGTTGCAAAGAGAGCAGAAAATATGTTGTGTCAGCATTTGCCCAGTTCAATCATATTTCGTCGTGGCTCGTTACCTATTGCGTTAAATAGTATTGTTGAGCAAGGGGCAAAACGTGTTTTTATCGTTACCGATAAATTTTTGTTTGACAATGGTGTTGCGAAATCAGTTTTGAGCAGATTGCAAAAATATGGTTTGCTTTGTGAAACTTTTTTTGAAGTTGAAGCCAATCCTACGCTAAGTACGGTGCAAAAAGGTGCGCTTGAAATGGCCGCTTTTAAACCAGATACGATTATTGCTGTAGGGGGTGGGTCTTCTATGGATGCTTCAAAACTCATGTGGGTATTGTATGAGCATCCTGAAACTAACCTTGAAGATTTAACTCTACGTTTTCTTGATGTGTCTAAACGTATCTGTCGGTTCCCGCATATGGGGAAAAAAGCCCAGCTTATTTGTGTTACCACAACTTCTGGGACCGGATCTGAAGTTACCCCTTTTGCTGTAGTTACGGACGATAAGACAGGTCAAAAATATCCTTTGGCAGATTTTGCCATAACACCAACAATGGCTATTGTTGATGCAGATCTTGTTATGAATATGCCTCAACCTTTATGTGCAATGGGCGGATACGATGCAATTTGCCATGCTGTGGAAGCCTATGTATCTGTGTTGGCCAACGAATTTTCAGACGCTTATGCGATACAAGCACTCCGTTTGTTGAAAAAATATTTACCTGCAAGCTATAAAGAGGGCGTAAATAACCCCATAGCACGTGAGAAGGTACATTCTGCTGCGACCATTTCTGGAATGGCTTTTGCTCAAGCATTCTCTGGTATATGCCATTCTATGGCACATAAAATTGGAGCTGCATTTAATATTCCGCATGGTATAGCAAATGCTTTGTTAATTTGTAATGTGATACGGTATAACGCAACCAATAATCCAACCAAACAAGCGGCTTTTAGCCAGTATGGTTATCCACAATCTATTTCTCGTTATGCACAAATCGCAGATGAATTAAACCTTGCGCATGTTTCCGATCAAGATGAAGTAAAAGTTGGAAAATTAATTGATTGGTTACAAGAAACAAAAGTTGAATTGAACATACCTATTTCTATTCAGGATTATGGAGTAGAGGAAGAAGATTTTCTCGCACGGGTAGATCAACTCGCTCTTGATGCTTTTGACGATCAATGCACTGGTGCTAATCCACGTTATCCGTTAGTGGCAGAGTTAAAGCAAATTATGGTTGATTCGTATTATGGTGATGCTTATTTAAATAAAGAAGAATAATTAATGTTAAAACGATTAATTACGTAATTTCGAAATTAAATCGTTTCTTATTTGCTTTTTCCTTATATGTGATAACACGTAAGGGGTTTTTGTATATTCAATGGGTTAAACCCATTGAATATACTGAGTAAATAAAGCGTTTACAATTTAGATTAACTTGATAAGAATGTGATTCTTTTTTCCTGAAGACAGTTTAATAAGTCCGTTTCTAGCATACGTATGATTAATGCATTGATTTTCATCATTAATTTTTTGGTCATTGATTTTAGCCCCTCCTCCACGAATGAGGCGTCTTGCCTCAGCATTGCTGGGGCAAAGTTTGCTCAATACAAATAAACGAAACGCAGGCAATCCTTGATCTAGCTCAGAAGAGAGTAGGTTAATTTCAGGGAATCCGTCGTACACCAATTTACCCTGCTCGAATGTTTTTTCTGCTGTTTGCTGTGCTTGTAATGCTGCCATTTTATTGTGGCAAATTGTCGTCACCTCTGTCGCTAGAATTTTTTTGGCTTCGTTAATTTCCGCTCCCGATAAGGAGCCAAGACGTTCACATTCTTCAACGGGTAGATCTGTGAATAATTTTAAAAATTTACCAACGTCTGCATCTTCAGTGTTTCGCCAATATTGCCAGAAATCAAATACTGAGCATTTTTCTGGATTAAGCCATACTGCACCTTTTGCTGTTTTTCCCATTTTTGTACCAGAGCTGGTTGTAAGTAAAGGAGCGGTTAAACCAAAAACGTGTTCACCTTTCATACGGCGTATCAATTCGACACCAGAAACAATATTACCCCATTGATCGGATCCACCCATTTGTAGGATCGCACCATAGCGTTTATTTAATTCTAAAAAATCATACGATTGTAAAATAGAATAATTAAATTCAAGAAAAGATAAGCCCTGTTCTCGATCCAGGCGAGTTCGAACTGAATCAAAAGAAAGCATTCTATTAACAGAGAAATGAATACCCACCTCACGTAAAAGCTTTATATAAGATAGTTTTTTTAGCCATTCTGAATTGTCTGTAAGAATACCCAAGCGTTGGTGTGTATCGATCTCGACAATTTGTTTTATGTTTTTTTTAATTCCTTTCAAGTTGTAATCAATCGTATTGTCCGTCATTAGTTGGCGGGCTTCTTCTCGAAAAGAAGGATCGCCAATTTGTGCTGTTCCACCTCCCAACAGGGCAATACTGCGATGGCCGTGTTTTTGTAGAAGTCTAAGTAGCATCAATTGTACGAGGGAACCGACATGTAAGCTGTCCGCGGTTGGATCAAATCCGATATAGGCTGTAATAGATTTTTGAGACATAACGTGGTCTAGACTCTCGAGATCGGTAGTCTGGAATATAAATCCTCGAGATTGGGCTTCTTTTATAAATGAACTTTTAGGCATTTTTTGGCGATTACTTTTATAAAGAGTGAAAAACGATAAGAATTAAAATTTGGGTGACTGATCAAAAATTGCAACTTTTATTTAACGAAGATAAATTAATAGAGGAAGGAGAAAATTTATTAAAAAGGAGTTAATTATATTTGTTATTGACACTTAATATTTTGACAAGGATTTAATTATTGAAGAGCAATAAAGTATATACTTAGTACAATAAGGGTCAATTCATTTAATAAATTATAGTGAGTAAGCGCTGAGATAGCATGATGTGCACAGGAGCTTTTTTTAATAAAATAAAGATCGAAGTCATTTTAACATTGATGTAGTTTTGAAGAAATATGAATATTTTATTTAAGTTTTAATATAATGCTTTTGTAACAAAAAAATTTTTGAATCGTTAACATAATCGAATGGTTTTGTACGTCTAAATTTCGGTTTATAACTAAAAAATTAAAGGGTTAGTGCGATTTTTTTAGATTTTAAATATAGTTAAGTTTGTAAAGATTCTAAACTAAAAAAGTTATATTAAAAAATTTTATTTTATTTCTTTACCGCTAAAAGGTTGCACAAAATAGCAAACATGAGCTTGTTTTCAAACTTATAATAATTTGGAAAATAACTTTATGATTAAGGGTATTCTTCGATAGGTTTGTTATCATACGCAATCCCCTTTAATTATTGATTATTTGTAATAATTAAAGGGGTTTAATTCTAAGATAAATCTATCAGGATTTAGGATTGTTTATATGATGGGTTGGTCTTGCTTTGGGATGGATAAGATAGTGTCCATCTGGTGCGTTATGTGTTTTGATATGCGTGAAATTTGCCTGAACGATCTTGTTTTCTTTCTTGTGAAAAGCATAAAAAATAAAAGGCAAAGAAAGAACAATGAAATAGCTGACGAACAATAGACTAAGGTAAAGGTGGTTATCTTGTTGTGGGACAGAACTAGGTGGAAGAAAAGATACAGCAAAGGCGACTGCCGAAATAATAAACCCAATAAGGGCGACACCTAATTTAACGTAAGTATTACCTGGTATTTTAAAAACTCGTTTTTTTTCAGGATGTTTAAGAATAAGCGTCATGTATCCCAAAAACATAAGAAAATAACCACTTAAGTAAATCAAAACGGTGAGGGTCAAAGCAATTAAAAACGATAAATTACTTCCTCCACTGGTATTTGTAAAAATAATTAACGCTACGGTCGTAATCAATAATTGTGATATAACCAAAGCAACAGGGACATCATGCCGATTTAATTTCGAAAAATATGTCGGCAAAATTCCGTGTTTTGCGGTTACGAACATGCCTCGAGAAGGCCCAACAATCCAAGAAGCAATTTCGGCTAATACACCCAGCATAAGAAGTGCAGCAATTATTCTGACGACCCAATCCATATTCGCTCCATAATGGGATAGCAAAATAGCAAAGGTTTGAACAACACCAGAAGACAAATTAATTTGCTCTTTGGGTACAACCGCTGCAACAGATAACCCACCGATGGAACTTAATCCTATCGCAACAATCATGAGTAAGAAAATGGCAAGCGGATAATCTCTTCCAGGATTTTTCATTTCGTTTACGTGTGTGGCTGAAGCTTCAACACCCATGTAACTTAAAATAAAAGCCACGAAGACGACTAACGTTTTAAGTTGAGTAAAATCTGGGAAAAAGGTTTTAAGATTCATTGGTATTGCTAGAGGATATCCTCCTGCCAAATAACCAATAGCAAGGAAAATCAGGATAAGCGCAGGCAACAATATTCCAAAAAAGAAACCTACCTTAGCAATTCTAGCTGTATAAGTTGTCCCGCTAAATTGGGTAAGGGCTAATCCCCACAAGATGATTAAGCCAGCCACGGTTTTAATCAGGGGATTTTCATTAAGGGCTGGCCAGTTAAGAATATACGAGAGTGCTCCCAATACAAAATAAAGCATAGGAACAAAACCTATGGCTATTTGTAAATACGAAAAGGAAATAGCTGCGAATCCCCATCGTTCTCCTAGCGTGTTGGAAACCCAAGCAAATAATCCTCCTTCATCCCATCCTTCTACAGTAGCCATTTCTGCAGCGCAAAGTCCTACGGGGATGAACCATAAAAACCCACCAAGCAACAAAAAGAAAACCAAACTAAAACCCGATGTGGCAAAGGTTGGATATTCGTAAACTGCCATAACCATTGAAGCCGTGATAGCAAAAAACCCTATCATGGTTAAATTTTTGTTAGGAAGATTGCGATCTGTATTTGACATGGTGCGTCCACCTTTCCTTGAAAATAATGACGCGAATTTTTTTTAACTGTGGTTAAAAGCAACCGTTCGATGTACCGGTTTGGCAACGGGTTTAGAATGCTCTTGGAAGTATTTTAGGGTTCGGCTTATGTCCAATATAAGCAATTCAGCTAAATCTCGGCTTACCCCATGCCGGACCAATATTCGCTGTACAACGAGATCTTCTCTATGAGCTGGCATAGAATAGGCCGGTACTTGCCAACCTCTATTTCTTAATCGATCCGCTAAGTCAAAAAGTGTGTACCCTGACATAGATTTTTCATTTTTTAATGTCCATGTAAGGGCGGGGATGCCTTTTTCTTTGTCACTGCCATAGATGATTTTGAAAGGGCCCATATTAGCGATTGATTTAGATAAATAGCTGGCAGTTTCATAGCAACGATCGTGGATTTCACGATAGCCTTCTCGTCCCAAATGTAAAAAATTATAATACTGTGTAATAACTTGTCCACCAGGTCTAGAGAAATTTAATGCAAAAGTAGGCATATCCCCCCCTAGATAATTTACCCGAAAAATAAGGTCAGGGGGTAAATCCTTAACTTCTCTCCAAACAACCCAGCCCACACCGAGAGGGGCTAAGCCAAATTTGTGCCCAGAAGCATTAATTGATTTTACTCTAGGAAGTCGAAAGTCCCATTGTAGGGTCGGTGCACAAAAAGGAGCCAAAAAGCCACCACTGGCTGCATCAATATGCATTGGTATGTTTAAGCCGTGTTTTTTTTCATAGGTATCAAGCGCTTCGTGTACTTCTAGTACAGGTTCATATTGGCAGGTAAACGTCACGCCTAGGGTAGGTACTACTCCAATAGTATTTTCGTCAATCCTTTTACAGACTTCTTCAGGTGTCATCAATAATCGATTTTTTTCTAAGGGAATTTCTCTAAGTTCAACGTCGAAATATTTGGCAAATTTGTGCCAGCAAACTTGAACTGGACCGCAAATTAAATTAGGCTTACTAGTAGTTTTTTTGAGTTTTTCTCTTTTTTTTCTCCATTGCCATTTTAGAGCCAATCCACCTAGCATCGCAGCTTCCGATGAACCTATTGTTGAACAGCCTAATGTTTCGGTGGGACTAGGTGAATGCCATAAGTCCGCTAGCAAATGTACACAGCGTGTTTCAATCTCTGCAGTCTGTGGATATTCGTCTTTGTCAATGATATTCTTGTCAATAGACAAGTTCATTAACTCTCTTGATTCTTCATCGACCCATGTTTGGCAAAATGTAGCTAAATTTTGTCTTGAATTGCCATCTAGAAGCAACTCATCTTTTATTGCACTAAATATTATTTCTGCTTTGTGTTGGTGATTGGGAAATTGGTATTTGGCAAGGGGTGTTGCCAGATCCTTTGATGCGTAAATATCATCAGTTTTTTGAGATGGTTTTTTTTTATTCATAATTGTACGACCTCCATAAGGATAATTCTATCTTGATCGTTATTTTATTTAATTACGTTGTAAAAAAGTAACCAAATAAAACAATTGGTACATTTATATAATCAAATAATAATATAAACGAATTCTTTATATTATTAAATATTTGTCCTAAAACACTCTTAGTATAAGGT
>NZ_CAWUGZ010000096.1:0-2852 GCF_963921845.1 Commensalibacter sp. Nvir
ATTGGTAATAAAAAAGTTCACCTGCCTTTTCACCATAACTTAAATAATGTCTTGATTACCCCTCAGACAAATAAACTATACCTCTTTAAAACACCTTAGGGGGACTCTTTTTTCACTACTCTCTATCACTTTTAGTTGATCCAAAGCGGACTACCCAAACATTAGAAAAAGCCGTTTGATGGTATTCCTTCAATATAAACTAAGATCAACTAATTAAACCTAATTTGTGAAAAATGCTTGATTACGCTCACTTACAGAATTTAATAGATTATAAGAGATAACCTCCATATATGCCTTACGACTGCAATTATAACCAAAATATCTCATTCTATCGGCAGTAACATTTAAACCATACTTATCACATACATCAACCATGGTTGATGTAAGATCCGTAACTATATAACAAAAAGCTGGAATGTCCTTAGATTCCGGAATTAGTCGTCCATCGGATGTTTTGACTTTACCTTCCCTTATTTCTTTCAAATAATCTAAACATTGATCAATTGGATTTTTATTTTCTTTCATATCATTACGCATGGGGCGTTTAAATTCAATAAGCGTAATAGAAGCAAGAGGAAATTTCACACCATCATTGATAAACAAAGACTTATCGCATCGTTGCAAACATAATACATCCGGTTCTTTGTTCGAATTACTATCCGTTATTGGCATTGACGAAAATGTTTTATCCGACACTAAAAAATTATGGAGCGCAAGCCTTTCATCAATTAACCATAAATTACAATCATCAAAATTAATTTGAACAGCCATGATGGATCCTTTCAGGAAAAAACTCCCTAAATAGGTGATTTTCTTACCACCACTTTTGGGCGCCAAAGTCTTGATTTTGCTTGCCTTAGAGGTGATTTCCTTTAACACGTTTGTAAACGTTATAACTACTTTTGCAACACTATCAAAGAAGCCATTAATAGGTTCAACTTCGTTGTCTTTTTTTGGACATTAATAAGTACCTTACAAGTTAAACGTAACATCCGATTGTTAAGTTATCTGTAAGTAGACTGGGTGAGTAAATTATAACTTCGGACCCCTTACGTTTACGTTACGCGGAATAATTTAACGTAAATTGACGTAGGTTGTAACCCGCATACATCGTTTTTATCATTACTTATACATTTTGTCCTAGTGAGTACAAGGGGAAAGCCGTTTGATTTTATAATTGCTTCTTTTACTGAAGTGTATTACAATGTAATGCAATTCCATTCCATAAAAGGAGTATTCCTTATGCCCAATCAATTGGTTCAAACCCGTATTGATAAAACCATTAAAGAAGCTGCTGCTGCCGTTCTTGCAGCAATGGGGTTAACGGTTTCCGATGCTGTGAGATTAATGTTAACCCGCGTCGCTAAAGAAAAAGCCTTACCGTTTGAACCGTTAGTCCCTAACGAAACAACCATTCAAGCTATGCGCGATGCTCGTGCGGGCAACGTAGAAACTATTACGATAAAAACGTTGCAGGCTGAATTAGATGCGGACGATTAAACAGACGGGACAATTCAAACGCGATTTAAAGCGAGAAAAAAAAGGACGGTATCGAACCGTTTTGCAATCGTCTTTTGCTGCGATGGTAACACATCTTGCCAATGACAAAGATCTTGAGCTTAGACATGTTGACCATGCATTGGCAGGCACGTGGAAAGGCTTTCGTAATTGTCACGTTAAACCCGATTTAATTCTGATATACGAAAAACCGGATCTAGAGACATTAGTTCTTGTCCGCCTTGGATCCCACGCTGAGCTTGAACTTTCTTAACCCTTTTACGTCTCCTTTGTTGTTGTTTGCATAAAGGGTTCGAGCAGTTTGGTGGCGTTGGCCACAAAGCTTACCGCTAGCTGTTCCCCAACTTTGGCCCAATAGTCTTTTTGGTTCTCAGCAATTTCAGGATGAATATCGTTGAATTTCAACACGGCTTCAAAAACGGTGGCCACATTTTTCCAAGTGCCTAGATGTCCGTCTATGAGGATTTTGCTAGAGAGGCTGGTTTCTTGCTTGCCCTTATCAATGACTTTGGCAAAAGAGAGCACTTCAAAGAGAAATTTCTCTTTAAAGTCATCATCATCGGATGAAAGAAACTTTTTATAATTGTGCTCTATAAAATACCCGGTGCACGCTGGGAATTTATTAATGAAAAAAGTGCGTGCTCCATAAGGCGTATTGAGGTTAAGTTCCATAGATTTTTTCCTTTTAAATTAATAAGATCATTAAAGGTTTATTGCATTACATATGTAATTACAGTAGAATGGATATGACGTTTATTGTTGGAAAAGTAGTCATGTCAACCATTCAAATTCGTATAGACGACACACTTAAAAAAGAAGCTTACGAAGTTTTTGATAAACTCGATCTATCTCCATCCGAAGCTTTAAGATCCTTTTTGCGTTACGTAGCGGAACATAAAAAACTCCCTTTTTCAGAGGTTTCCTTTATGGTTTCTGACGAAGAAGATGAGGATTTAGCAGAGCTTGTCCGGGAGCGTTTAAAAAATCCTGCTAAACGGTTTAAGGTCACTATTGATGATCTATGAGCTTCAATTTGATGAAAGAGCGTTAAAAGAGTTCAAAAAACTCGATAAGCCCATTCGAGACCAATTCAAAAAGAAGTTAAAAGAAATCCAAATAAATCCTCACATTGAAACGGCTAGATTAAAAGGGGATTTAAAAGAATGTTACAAAATAAAATTACGATCGTCTGGATTTCGCTTGGTCTACCAAGTTATTGAGAAGGAAATCATTATCGTTGTTATTGCAGTGGGTAAACGTGAGCACGAAATCACTTATAAAACCGCGTATTCACGAAAAAAACATTAACCGAGTTTTTTGACCATGCTTTTGGC
>NZ_CAWUGZ010000097.1:0-5359 GCF_963921845.1 Commensalibacter sp. Nvir
CTATTAACCCAACTAAATATTTAAACAATCGCAATAAATTTGGAAACCTTGTTTTTTTGATGATGTAATGTAATGCAAAAAATAGTAAAATCTTCAGATAACTCTAGCCTTAAATGGAGTTATTCTGATACCGCGTGGATGCTTAGCCTCTATGGAACTGCCATAGGAGCAGGGGTCCTTTTTTTACCGATTAATGCGGGTGCGGGGGGATTAATCCCTTTAATTGTACTGGCAATTATTGTCTTTCCAATGACTTATCTATCTCATCATGCTCTTTGCCGTTTTGTGTTATGTGGAAATGCGACCGACATAACGGTTGTGGTCGAAGAGCAATTTGGTAAATACTTTGGATATCTTATAACCTTTCTTTATTTTTTAGCCATTTATCCATTATTATTAGTATTAATCGTCAGCCTAACCAATACAGTTGAAAGTTTTGTTCAATATCAACTTCATCTTCAACCATTGCCCAGAATAATAATCGGATTTGTTCTTAGTGCTTTGTTAATGTGCATTGTCCAGTTTGGTGAACATTTGATTGTTCGAATTATGTCTACTTTGGTTTACCCTCTCATCGCTGTTTTATTAATTATATCTATAGCTCTTATCCCTCAATGGTCTCTTGATTTATTTAGAGAGGTCAGTTTGAGAGGTGCTTCCAATCATGGGGGTAATGGACTATTGTTGACTCTTTGGTTAACTATCCCCGTTGCAGTGTTTTCATTTAATCATTCGCCTATAATCTCTTCTTTAGCTGTTTCACAATCCAAAATAAATAAAAAAAATGCTCCTTATAAATGCGGGAAAATAATAAAATACAGCAATATTATGATGGTTGTAACGGTTATGTTTTTTGTATTTAGCTGTGCATTATGTTTGAGTCCAATTAACCTTCAAGAGGCTAAATACCAAAATATTTCAATTCTTTCATATTTAGCCAACCATTATAATTCACCTTTTTTGAAATGGGTAGCCCCTATAGTAGCTTTCCTTGCGATATCTAAAACCTATTTAGGTCATTATTTAGGCACTCGGGAAGGGATTAATGGCATGATTTCAAAAACGTTAATTCTCTGTCAGTGTAAGCCTATATCTTTAAAACTTTCAAACCGGCTAGGAATTGGTTTTATATTTATAACTTGTTGGGCCATTGCAACTTATAACCCAAGTATACTTGTTATGATTGAATCAATTAGTGGACCTATTTTGGCTATTTTACTTTTTTTATTGCCAATGTATGCTATTCATACTCTTCCAGCTTTAAAGCAATATAAAGGCAAATTAAGTAATGTATTTGTCGTTATTATGGGAAGTATAGCAGTATCTGCTGCAATTTATCAGTTCTTCTACTAATAGATTAAAATACAAGGATTTGACTTAATCATCAGAAATATAAAATAATAAATAAAAATTGCGTTAAAATTTTAACGCAATTTTTTATTAAAGCTAAATTAAGTCATTTTTAAATAAAGATTGTAAAACTGCTAAAGCAATTTATTTGCTAAATTAAAAAGTAACTTAAACGAAAGCTAATATTTTTTACTAACTTTCGTTTTTATAATAATATTAAAAAGAATTTATAAAGTTATAATCTTAACAAGGTTAACGACCAATTTCACGAAGAGGTTTACCAGCCATAAGATTTTCTTCAATTTGCTCTAACGTAACCTGAGATGTTTCTGGTACCATGAAAAAGGTAAACACAATAAATAATATATTAAATCCACAATAAAGCATAAACGTCATTGAAGAGCCAAGGGTATTAATTAGTGTCAAAAATGTAGCTCCAACAACAAAATTTGCCAACCAATTGGTAACTGTAGAGGTGGCAATACCAAATTCACGTCCTTGAAGCGGTTGGATTTCAGAACATAATACCCAAACTAAGGGACCAGCAGACATGGCAAATCCAACAATAAATATCAGAAGCATACCGACACAAAAATACTGCGTCATAGGATCAGCAATCGGACCGTTTCTCATTAAAAAGCTAATAACGCCTAAACCAATGGCCATAATGGTGAAACCGCTATAAAGGGTAGGCTTGCGTCCTAATTTATCGCAAACACCAATTGCAATAAAGGTTGCTGCAACATTAACCAAACCCACCAATGCAGTAAACCATAGTTGCGCGGTTTGTGCATATCCCATATTCGCAAAAATACGAGGAGCATAATACATCACCACATTCATACCGGTGAATTGTTGAACAATTTGCAACATAATGCCCAAAAAAACTGATCTTCTAAAATTGGCATTGGATAAGAAAAATTGAAAACCTTTCTGAGAGCTTTTGATTTGTTCTTCAATTTCTCTTAATTCTTTTTCAACGTGTTCCTCATTTCCATGTCTCAAACCTAAAAGGACATCATATGCTTCTTTTTTTCGATTTTGAGTTACCAACCAACGAGGACTATTCGGTAAAGACAAAAGACCAATCAAAAATATAATAGCAGGAAGACAAATAATCCCTAGCATCCACCGCCAAGCACCATAGTAACCTAATATCGTGTCAGAAACAAAAGCTAACAGAATACCAATTGTTATCATCAATTGATAAGAAGATATCATTGATCCTCTTGTTTCTTCTGGAGCAATTTCAGCTATGTAAAGAGGGGCGGTCGTACTGGCAATACCAATGGCTATGCCAAGAAGAAAACGCCACGCACATAAATCAATAACTCCTCTCGCAAGAGAGCAGCCTATAGCAGAAGCAATAAAAATAAATGCGCTAACAATTAAACATCGGTTACGACCGAATTTTGCCGATGCCCATCCACACGCTAATGCCCCTAACGCAGCACCGAACATCATGCTACTAACAATCATTTCAATTTGATGATCAGAAGCAGCAAATTCTCTTTTTATAAACTCATTGGCTCCTGATATAACTCCAATATCAAGACCAAACATCAATCCAGCTAGTGAAGCTAAAAAACCTACTAGAATTACACTACCCGATGAAATCGAAATATTTTTTTTGGGTAAAGGCATAGTGTTGTTCATTGTATACTCCTTAAAGTGTGACAACTACGCAATAAATAGGAGGAAAACATCAAAAGAAAAGTGATCGTTGCATTTAATTCAATTCTTTTTATACAATTCAAGATAGTTGTCTCGATAATTAATGTAAAAATACTAGCAAAATGAAAATACCTTGTAGGACATCATAAATTGTAAAAAATATTAAAGGCTAATTATTATTTTTTTTTACGCCTTGATTAAAATAACTGTGTCATAAAAACCACTAGATATCGATACAAGTTCTGAACCAAATAATTAAGAAATAATTTAAGAAAAATGTTAAAATTTTCTAATGTATCAAAGTGAATAGCAAACTGTGATTGAATAAATAGATTTTCTTTAAAATGAACCTCTTTTTAGCAAATATACATAGACAGAGTTTTCTAAATTTCACTGAACTCGAGTTTTTATAAAATAAACTAGACATTAAATTAACGCAAAATTAGAAATTTTCAGCACAATTTACTTATAAAGTTTAGAATTTTAAAAGTTTTTTTGTTGAAATTTTCGATAATAATAACGTTGTTTTACACATTATTGAGATAAGAAAAATGATATTTTCTAGAGTAGAGTGGTCAGAAACATTTCTTGTCAACATGTTTATTATCATTTTCAATTTACACCGTTCATCAGGAATACAAGCCAGATTAGATGCTAAATAAAAAGTTCAGCGTAAAATTGATTTGTCAATAATTATAATTTCATTCAAAATTACTGCAATATTAACCGCATAATTTAAGATATTTATTAGAAATTGTTTCGTTAATATATACATAATAATTAAGTCAACATAACTTAATCACGTAAAAAAATCTTTATTGTATTAAAATAAAAGTGATAATTACCATTATAAAAGCTTGAATTTCGTTGAAAAATTAGTCGTAATAAGGTTTAAAAGAATCCTTTATTTAGGGAAATTTCAAACGTGAAAAGCGGAAAAATTAGTGCTTATATTACTAGTCTCTTTGTTCTAATTATAGCCTTTGGTTTTTATACCTACGCTCGGCTAATGTTATTTGGTGTTGGTGGAGATCATTATGAACTTAAAGCACAGTTTCTTTCAGCTAACTCAATTGAACCTGGAGGAGAAGTGATTTTATCAGGATTACCCATCGGTGTAATAAAATCCATCACTTTAAATAAAGACACTTTCATGGCTGATGTTGTATTATCCATCAATAAATCCATTAATTTACCCAAAGATAGTCAGTTTCGTATTGGCTCTGTCAGTATGACTGATCCTGGAATCATAAAAGTTATCCCTGGAAAATCAAATCAATTTCTCAGATCTAATGATTTTTTGACCAATACTCAATCGTATCAAAGTATAGAACAATCGATTAGTAATTATATCTTTAGTGGTACTAGTTTATCGAATAAATAAAGCCATTAATCATGATATTTAATTTTAATATTCAGCTGATTTAACCGAGTTAATAAATCTTTATTCGTACGATCGAAGGCGAGGGGGGTAATTGAAATACTTTGCTGATTAATTGTTTGCGCTTCGGTATTATCATCATCTTGTTTATAAGGGCGTTCAAATCTAAGCCAATAGTAAGAATTATTTTTTGTATCAATACGCTTTGTTATTTGAATGTCATTTAAATAACCAGTTCCTTGAGAAGTAAAACATATTGATTTCACTTCATTATAACAACAATCAGGAATATTAATATTTAAACACATATCATCTTTCAAACATCCACAATCAAAAATTTTTCCTAAGAGGTCGGGTAAATGATAGGAGGATGTCTGCCACAACACTTCATGGCCATCTTGATAGTTTTGACTTAACGCAATCGAAGGTACTCCTAAAAGAGAACTTGTCATGGCAGCACCAACCGTTCCGGAAAATAATGTTTCTAGCCCAAGGTTTGATCCTTTATTGATACCAGAGAAAACAGCATCCGGTTGGAAAGGGAGAAGGTGCTTTAAACCCATAACAACACAATCACTGGGTGTGCCGGATATAGAAAAATGCCGATCATCCTTTTTAATCACTCTAAGCGGATTATGCATGCTAACCGATTGAGAAGTCCCACTTTGATCCTTCTCGGGCGCGACCACCCAAAATTCATCGGCTATATGGTGTGAAATTTCTTCCAATATTTTTAACCCTGGAGAGTCTATGCCATCATCGTTGGTTAATAAAAGTCTTTTGTAAATTTGAACCATTGCTATGTCTTTACAAATAAAAATTTAGGTAAATGATTACTATCAAAAATTTCAATAATAAAATAAAACAAAATGAGTTAATGAGAAACTCTTATTAATAATTACCATCAAAAATATAACCATTAATCTTCATATAATAAAAACGTATAATATATAT
>NZ_CAWUGZ010000098.1:0-4485 GCF_963921845.1 Commensalibacter sp. Nvir
GCCAGTAACGATTGAATAAGTATCAACCCTTAATTCAGCTAAGACATTGGCAACAGCTAAGGGATGTACAATATAAGGGGCACCATTATCTCGCAATTGCTTTTCATGTGCTTTCAAAGCAACTTTGAAAGCTTTTTCAACAATTGTTAAATCAGACTCAGAATCATACTCACGTATTTTTCTAATCAGACTTTCACAATCAAGTGCATTATTGCTATTTAATGCAATAGGTAGGTGAATATTTTCCACTTAAATCCTGATAATTAAGTTATCTTCATTATCAAGTATACCTAGAAATACATGAAACTTAAGTAAAAATTACAAATCTTCTTGTTCAGAGCGACGACGATCAATTTCTGACATAATTTGATTAATATTTTCAAAAGAATTTTTTGGAGTATTGCGTCTTTCTTCTTCAATAGACACATCTTGCAAGCCAAAAATATTTTTTTCAGTAGGAACCAAATCAACCACCTCTTCTTCAGCAGGCTCTGGCTCAGGTGCACGCGTTAAAGAGCGAATTAGATCGTTTTGAATTGATTCTAAATTTATTTTTTCTTCTGCAATTTCTCTTAAAGCAACAACAGGATTTTTATCTTTGTCACGGTCAATGGTTAATTCTTCACCTCTTGACAAATTACGAGCTCTTTGGGAGGCATAAAGAACCAAATCAAAACGATTTGGAATTTTTTCAATACAATCTTCTACCGTAACGCGTGCCATTGATATGCAATCTCCAAATTTTTTGACTAAACGCAAATAAATACTCTAGAAATCTGTAAAAATCAAGTATTTCTGTTTCACGTTCGCGACTTGTAAGGTATAATGTGTTGGTCGGGAAGTGCCTCAATTAATTGGTTAACACTTTTATTAAGAACAGGATGCACCCATTGCGGGCAAACATCTCTTAAAGGATAAAGAACAAATTTTCTTAAATGTAAGCGCAAATGTGGAGTCACAAGTTTGGGTCCCTTACAAATAATTTGGCGATTAAAATCTATAATATCAAGATCAAGCGGTCTGGCTTCGTTCCTATAAATCCTTTTTCGACCTGATTTTTTTTCAATATTATTAAGTAGTAACAATAATGCCAGTGCGTCGATTTTTTTTTCAAAAGCAACGACTCCATTAATATAAAAGGGTTGAGATGAGGATGGAATTGGTTTAGTTTTGTACCAAGTTGATATATTCATTGCACATTGCAATTCGAACTGAAGATGCTTAATGGCTTCTTGACACATATCATAGGGGGAGTTTCCCCATTGTCCTGATAAATTGCTTCCTACTGCTATAATAATCATATTTTTCTCTATTATAAAGATTCTGGAAATTTAGCTCTACCAAAGCTAGCTTAGATACGCTATCTGAGACTGAATTAGTTTCAATCTAATTAAGATAATCGTTATTTTACATCGGGATCATTAATATGCTTTTTAAAGAGAATGAGAAAGTTTGCCTATTTATTGATGGAGCTAATTTATACTCCGCTTCAAGGAACCTAGGATTTGATGTCGATTACAGAAACTTATTATCTTTTTTCAAAAAACACTGTAATGTCATTAGAGCTTATTACTATTCTGCAGTTTTAGATACTGAAGAATATTCACCATTAAAACCGTTAACGGATTGGTTGGCATACAACGGCTTTTTCTTGGTAACCAAGAATGCGAGAGAATTTACAGATCCAACCGGCAGAAGACGCGTCAAAGGAAGTATGGACGTTGAACTTACCGTCGACATGATGGAGATTGCTCCTCATATTGACCATGCAGTATTGTTCAGTGGTGACGCAGACCTTAGGCGCCTAGTTGAATCAGTACAACGACAAGGAGTACGAGTTACTGTGGTTTCATCGATAAAAACAAACCCTCCCATGGTTGGGGATGAATTACGAAGACAGGCTGATCAATTCCTTGATTTAGTCACTATTTCACCAGCGTTTACACGACGTACGAACGATACCACTACTCCACAAGAAAACTCTGCCAGTAGTACCGTATACTCGGAATATACTTAGTCAAAAAAAATGCCAACACTTCTTCCTGACCATAACTGCCCGTTGTGCCCACGCTTAGTTGATTATAGAATTTCTAACAAATCCTTATACCCCAGCGGTTGGAATGCCCCTATTCCTCCTTGGGGGGATAAAAATTCTCAACTGTTGATCGTAGGGCTAGCTCCAGGTGTTCGAGGAGCTAATTTAAGTGGCAGACCTTTTACGGGTGATTTTGCAGGAGAACTCCTCTATAACACCTTGATCAAATTCAATTTTGCAAAGGGAGTATACAGAGCAAGCCCCAACGACGGCTTAACGTTGAAAAACTGTCGCATTGTCAACGCGGTGCGCTGTGTCCCCCCCCAAAATAAACCAACAACCCAAGAAGAAAAAAACTGTCGTATTTTCTTAGAGCAAGAATTAGTGACCATGACGAATCTTAAATTTATTCTTGCTTTAGGAGTCGTTGCGCACAAAAATATTTTAACATGCTATGGCTTACCCGGTTCAAAAATAAAATTTAAACATGGAAATTTTTTTATTATAAACCAAAATGTAACTCTTGTGGACAGTTATCATGTCTCTCGTTACAACACGAGCACAAAATTACTTACCACTAAAATGTTCGAAAATATAGTTCAATCTATTTGTAACAAAATTTGAACCATTATTATCCAAACCATTGCTTCACAAGTTTCAATACTATAAATACAATTAATAAAAAAATAGAAAAGGCATAAACAATGAAAGGAGCGATTATTAGTGCTAATTCTATGGTCATTCGTTTTACCTAACTAATGTATTTCGTCAAAAAACTTATTCTTTTTTTCTCCCAATAAAAATGTTGTATTCCCAAGTTCAATAAATATTTAAACGTTCAAAACCCTATTAGCTTTGTTAAAAATTATAGTTTTTATTTAATTTATATTAATAATAAAAGTTATTATTAATAAAGTAAAACAATCATAAACTTAATTACACTAATGAAAATAAACCTCCTTGATTTTATTAAACTGACTCACAAATGGCTCGGGCTTGTTGTGGGTTGGTTTTTATTTTTTATATTTTTATCAGGAAGTATTTCGATATTTGATAGAGAAATTGATCTATGGATGCAGCCAAAGCTTTATGCTTTTTTACCACCAAAATTCGTTACTTTACAAGCCTTTAAACAATCATATCAACAATGGACGTTAATTCGAAACTATCCTAGAAATATAATTATTTTACCGTACGATCGAAATCCTATTATCCGAGTAATGCATTATCAAGATAAAATTTTACAAGGAAATGCTATCGATCCGATTAAAGGAACGCTTATAAAGCTTAGGCAAACTGGCGGCGGTTATTTTATTGACACGTTACACAAAAATTTTTTTTTGGGTCCAGCGCTTGGTAAACCCATTATGCTGTGCGTTGACATTATTTTTATACTAATTTTGGTAACAGGATTGCTCGTTTACCTCTTTCTCTTTTCCAAAACTTTTTTGTTTATAAACCGTAATAGAAAAAAACCTGTATTTCAACGTGATCTTCACACAGTTTTAAGTATTTTTACCTATCCATTTTCGATTATAATTTCATTAAGTGCACTACTTTTTTTTATTCCTGTTTTTTTCTCTCATAAACCCATCTTCAATCATAACCCCTACCCCCATACAACCATTAGTAATCCTGTAACACCTTTGGACTTGAAAAAAATGTCTGATAAGGCATCTATTTATTTTTCAAGATCACCCGAATTAATTAAAATTACACAAAAAACTATAATATTTTATGCCAGAGGCAAAAATTCTCTCTCACATTCAATGAACTTCATCGCTTTCGATAAATACAACCAAAACAAAATCAGCGTTCGACCAGGATCCAACTTTATTCATAGAATAGATCAGCAACTTAAAGGGGTACATTTACTTCATTGTGAAAATAATTTACTTCGAATTGTTGCGTTCCCACTAGGCATGGGATGCACTATCCTTACCGCTATGGGATTACTTTTCTTTTCAAATAAACAAAAAGAGCGATTAGGGGCTGAGACTAAAAATAAATTATTTTTACCCTATAGAATAATGGATGGCATCACCTTAGGTATCATTATGGGGTCATTGCATGCTTTTATTATCTATTTTTGGATGAATAGAATATTATCTGACCATTTAGGCAATCGTCTTGATTTAGAAATAGAAAGCTTTTTTACTGTATTACTCGTTATTTTATGTATTGGTATAGGATCAGCGTTTGGAAATTATATTCATTTGGCATGGAGAAAACTTATGTTTTCATTTTCGTGTCTATGCCTAACTTTACCTTTATTTGAAATAGCTATAAATTTAAATACTGCTGAAATCGCTTTTACGAACGGCTACTATTCTTATTTTGCAATTAATAGTTTTATTTTTATAATCGGATGCATTTTTCTACAATTGCATCGTATCTTATCAAAAGAATAGATTATGTTATTTGTTTTTTTTATTTCCAATATATTAAGC
>NZ_CAWUGZ010000099.1:0-5204 GCF_963921845.1 Commensalibacter sp. Nvir
TAGTTGAACAATACGCTATAAAAATTTTCAAAAAATGTTATCTGTGTATAGATATTGTGTTTTTGTGATATTCTTCAACTTTCTGAATAGTGTTTTATTCAAAATTTTTTATTCTTTTTTCAATAGATGACTATTTAAAAAAATTACCTATTTTAGATAAACTTGGTTCCTGTCACATAAATATTAATATGGTTTACAGAATAATCAATTTTACTTAGGAAAATTTTAAAAAATGGAAAGAAAACTATTATCAAAAAAAATAATTGATGTCTGCCTTGAAATGACACGGTTAGGGCTAAATCAGGGCACGGCGGGAAACGTAAGTGTTCGTTATAATGATGGAATGTTGATAACACCCACAGGTACCCCCTATGAAAACTTAACGGAGTCGCAAATTGTTTTTATTGATAAAGATGGAAACTATGAAGCAGGTAAAGTTCCTTCGAGCGAATGGAGATTTCATAGAGCAGTTTATCAGGCGCGTCCCACTGCCAATGCGGTGGTTCATAATCATGCAATTTATAGTACAGCCGTATCGATTTTGAATCGACCTATTCCTGCTATTCATTATATGGTTGCAGCGGCTGGAGGGTCTTCTATTCCGTGTGCGCCTTACGCGACCTTTGGCTCTAAACCTCTTTCTGAGAACGTGTTTCAATGTATGAAAACAAGTAAGGCTATTTTACTTCAACATCATGGAATGATTGCAAGCGAAGTTACTCTTGATAAGGCGTTATGGTTGGCTCAAGAGGTCGAGGTTTTGGCTCATCTTTATTTAAAAACCCTTTCTATTCAAGACCCTGTTCCTGTGTTGAGTGAGGAAGAAATGACGATTGTATTAGAAAAATTTAAAACTTATGGTTCTTCAATCGAAGAATAATTTATAAAATTTGAGGTCTATAATAATGCATAGAATGATACTTAATGAAACAAGTTGGTTCGGTCGAGGATCAATTAACCAGTTAACTTCAGAAATTGAAAATAGAGGATACACCAAAGCTTTTATTGTCACGGATAAAAATTTAGTTGAAAATAATGTAGTAAAAAAAATAACTGAGCTTTTGGATCAAAAAAAATTATCTTATTATGTTTTTGATAAAGTGATACCTAACCCAACAATTGATTTAGTCAAATTAGGTATTAGTTCTTATAAAGAAAGCCAAGCGGATTATATTATTGCTATAGGAGGCGGGTCGCCTCAGGATACCAGCAAGGCAATAGGTATCGTTACAAATAATCCAGAATTTAGCGATATATTAAGCCTAGAAGGGACCGCTAAAACCCGTCAGCCTAGCGTTCCTATTATTGCCATTCCCACGACGGCAGGGACTGCAGCAGAAGTTACCATTAATTATGTTATTACGGATGAAGAAAATAAAAGAAAGTTTGTATGTGTCGATCCACACTGCATCCCCAAAATAGCTATTATTGATGCCGATATGATGGAGGGTATGCCCCCTGCATTAAAAGCGGCCACGGGGGTAGACGCGCTGACGCATGCTATAGAAGGGTATGTAACACTAGGAGCATGGGAACTAACGGATACATTGCACCTTAAATCCATAGAAATCATTAGTAATTCATTAAGAAACTCAGTTAAAGGAATAGCGAAATCAGTCGAAGATATGGGCCTAGGCCAGTACGTAGCTGGAATGGGGTTTTCAAACGTAGGGCTAGGATTAGTACATGGAATGGCTCATCCACTAGGGGCTTTTTATAATACACCCCATGGCGTGGCAAATGCAGTGCTTTTACCCTATGTTATGCGTTATAATGCTTCGTATACGGGGGATAAATACAGATTTATAGCGTTGGCTATGGGTCTTAATATTGAAAATTTGTCCCTTTTTCAGATTAGAAATTTAGTCGTTGATGCAATTTTTCAGTTAAATCAAGATTTGGGAATTCCTCGATCACTTCAACATATAGGTGTAAAAAAAGAAGACATATCCGCATTAGCTCATGCAGCCCTTGTTGATGTATGTACTTCAGGAAATCCAAGAAAAGCTACGTTAGAAGATATAGTTGATATTTATACGGAAGCTTTTTAACGGCCTTAATAATTTCTTCACTTTGTTACACATATTGTAGTTAAAGTACAATATGTGTAAATGGTTATCATGTTTATTTTATTCTCTTTATGTTTTTATAAATATATAAATCAAAATTTCTATAGATTTTCTTATGCTTCCACAATTCGTCCTAGATGTTGATTGATCGAAGACAAGCTGAATTCAATAGGTATAATTCGTTTCAAACTTTTCAAGTAATTTCTATACGCTAATATTCATGGCTTCATATGCAAGGGTTACTGGTAAAGTAATTACGTTTAAATCAAATTGATCCTTAAAAATTAAATAATTTACGTCTGCCATTGCGGGTAGATTTTATTCTTTTCGCCTAACAGCAATGGATTTTCTTTCTTGCTTTATTTTATCCTTAAACCAGTCCATTTTATTTCAAGTTGTTCTTTTTCATTAGCTAAATTTTATTGGTCAGTGTTTAATGCTTTATAAGCATCGCATCCTGGTTGAAATTTATTTAAACAAGCTGTTTTAAAATAAGCTTTGGCTTTTATATTATCCTGAGGCACGCCTTTGCCATCTTCATACATAATTCCGAGACTGTTTTGTGCTTGAGCCAATCCCTGATTGGCCGCTTTCGTGTAGTATTCTATAGCTTTGGCATAGTCTTGAGGCACGCCTTTGCCATCTTTATACATACCTCCGAGATTGTATTGCGCCTGAGCTGATCCTTGGTTGGCGGCTTTGGTGTAGTATTCCATAGCTCTGATATAATCTTGAGGCACACCTTTGCCAGTTGCATACATAATTCCGAGATCGGTTTGTGCTGCGGCCAATCCCTGATTGGCCGCTTTCGTGTAGTATCCCATAGCTTTGGCATAATCTTGAGGCACGCCTTTGCCATATTCGTACATACCTCCGAGATTGGTTTGTGCTTCGGCCAATCCTTGATTGGCGGCTTTGGTGTAGTATTCCATAGCTTTGGCATAATCTTGAGGCACGCCTTGGCCATATTCATACATAAGTCCGAGATTATATTGCGCTTGAGCCAATCCTCGATTGGCGGCTTTGGTGTAGTATTCCATAGCTTTGGCATAATCTTGAGGCACGCCTTTGCCATATTCATACATAAATCCGAGACCGCTTTGCGCTTGGGCCAATCCCTGATTGGCGGCTTTAATAAGCCATTCCATAGCTTTAGCATAATCTTGATGCACGCCTTGGCCCGTTGCATACATAAATCCGAGATTATATTGCGCTGAAGCGTCGCCTTGGTTAGATTTTTGTTCTAGTGTTGTAAGATTTGATGGGCTCGTATCTTCGGCGAAAGACTGGGGTGTAGCAAGTGCAAGGTTAAACCCTAGCAATAAAATGTATTTCAGTGTCTTCATGAGTTTACGCTTTTAAATAATATTTTCTATGGTCTTAAAATTAATCGAAGTGGATAGATATAAGTTTAAAGCTAAAAAAATTGAACTGTAACTGTTTTATAGAATGAAGAGGGGAAAAAGAATATCAAGAAGCAACAATCGAAACGTTTTTAGAACATAAATTCGTGTAAAAAATTGTTAGTAACTCTGTTCGTTGGTTGGTATTTCCTTTGTAATCATAGCAAATGGTTCAAACAAAATTATTGCGATTGTATTTTTGGTAAATTACTAAAGTCCGTCAAATTTTTCTAAATCTTTGTCGTCACAACGTCAAATCACATAGACAATAGTGCCATTATTAATTAAATTTTCAACACCTAAAAAGTAACTTTAGCCGAGTAACGAAATATTGAATATTGATAATGGTAAAAAAATCTTGCTTATAGGTGTAAACATTAAAGACATAACGTTTAATAATTTTAATTAAATATTAGAATGGCTTATGTTGTAAGCCTTTTAATCATCAAACAGATCTTTTAGTACAAAGGTTTAAACTAAGGTATGAACAGTATGATTTTTCATTATGGAGATTCTGTTAAAACTAGGCGCTAGGTGTAATAAAAATTTCTGCCATGCAAATGCGTTATTGAGCTAAAATCTGAAGACTAACGTTTAGACTTTGACAAAATTTTTAGAAGTTTGTAAAGCAATATAAAATTAATGTGTTAGCGTATTTTGAAATAGTACCGTTTTACAATGTGACGGTAGCGTAATTGGTAATGACTTACAAAAGCAACATATTAGGACATCAAACGAAATACATTTTTTCAATTTCTTAAGATCATAAACTATTCTTTTTTTAAAAATTAAAAACAAGATTATGGTGAGAAAAAATGGGCATGGCTATAAGCAAACCCCTGTTAAAGCCATCGTAGAAATAGTTGTATAACGTATTGCATTCAACTATAGTTCTTTAAAATAGATTTTAAGATTGACAATAAAATAATAACGAAAAGCGTAAAGATTGGTCTTGGAGAACTCTCCTTTACGCTTAAATTCAGTCGATTGTAACAAGTTACTTCTGTTTTCGTTTCGCTAAGCTTTCTGCAATCATGCCTGGATCTGCGATTTCAGTAATGCTAGCAAGTGCATCAATTCCCCAGCGTTGTGCGTAGGTTGCCCCGTCAAATTTCTGTGTAAAAACCAGAGTATCGTTCATGGCCGTATTGAAAAGATTTCCTCCAAACCATGTGCAATTGGTTATGGCGGTATATACCCCTTGACGTCCGGTAGTTGGGGTTATTCCCATGGTTTTACCAATTGCGGTGCTTTCTTGATTAAGTTGGGGGATGATGCTGTTTTCCATATTTTGGATGATTTTTTGTGTAATTGGAGTGATATATTCATATCCAAACCCACGGTCAGCGGTATCGTTAGTTTGGCCATCTGTATCTCCATCGTGAACATAGCCAAACGTTTCGTGGTAGGCGTAGGTGGAATAATCTCCTTTTGTTGCGGAATGAAAAATAATAATCCAAGTATGGCCAAAATCTCCGCCTCCAAACATTTCATTTAGAGCTTCGATTACTTTTTCTGCACGTTCTGTTTTGTCGGGGTATTGATCGGCAATAGAATTGCCTTTATCGATTACTGCTTGTAGATCTGTTCGTTGCGCCGTACGATTAACACGAATGGAAATTTGTGGGTAACCGATGGAGGAATTTCCAGTAGTATCAATAACAGAAGAATCTATATCGCCTATGTTTAAAAGTGTATTTTTTTGTGTCATTCTAAATATCCATAGTAATAA
>NZ_CAWUGZ010000100.1:0-4752 GCF_963921845.1 Commensalibacter sp. Nvir
TTTTTATTATTAATTAAGAATATGTATTTGCATCATGTTAAACTATTTAACTAATAACTTAACGTTTCATATCATTGAATATTTGAAAAAGGATTCTATCGCTTATGATTAGAAAAGCTTTTATAATGCCTATTAACAATAATGCTCATGAAGAATACATCAAACGTCACAATCCAATATGGAAAGCCCTAGAGCAAGTATTAAAAAAACATGGAAGCCATAATTATTCTATTTTCCTAGATAAAAAAAGAAATCTTTTATTTGGCTACCTAGAAATAGAATCAGAAGAACAATGGGAATCTATAAGTAAAACAGAGGTTTGTCGCCAATGGTGGGAATACATGTCGGAACTAATGCCCACCAATCCAGACAATAGCCCTCAGCACGAAGATCTTGTTCCTGTATTCTATCTGAGTTAATATAAAAATTATTTTATTAGCTTAGGAACTTTGCATTTAACATTACAAAACCTTATATCCTATTGATAGACCTTGCATAGGGTGGGATATTATGAAATTACGTAATGAAGATTATTTTTTTACACCCCAACAAACAATTGCGGTTGAGCCCAGAAATCCTCAAATAGCTTATCCAGAACATACGCATGATTTTAACGAAATATTTATCGTTACAAAAGGAAATGGTCTGCATATTATAAACGATCATCCCTTTTTTTTATGTCCTGGAACAATATGTTACGTTCATAGTGAAGACCTCCATTTATTCAAAAAAGTGAATAATCTGAATTTGGTCAACATTTTATATCGAGAAGCCTCGTGTTTTGACTATTTAAAAAACGTTAATCAATTTTTCCCTAATCGTCAAAAAAATGTACCTTTTCACTGGTTATTAAATCAAGCTGCCTTTAGTAAAATTACGTGCATATTAAACGAATTTGTCCAAATCAAAAACGATCTTTTTCCGTATGGTGAAGGCCTTTTTTTACAACTACTCATTAATTTGCAAAATGGAATATATAGCACCGTTGGACAAAATAATAATGAACAACATATAATACAAATATTACGATGGCTTCACTTTAACTATTTGCAAGAAATTGATTGGAATCAAATTACCCAGCAATTTGATGTGCCCCAACGAACCTTCTATCGTTATGTAAAAAATAAATTAGGGTTATCTCCTCATACCTACCTTAGGAAACTAAGATTGTTTCACGCCTACTTTTTTTTGCGTAAAACAAATAAAAGCATAACCGATATTGCTATGGATTGTCATTTCAACGACAGTGCTTATTTTTCAACTTGTTTCAAAAATGAATTTGGATTTTCGCCTATAAAACTCAGGCAATAATCAGAGACGTTCTTCATTTCAATCTGAAATTTTCGTCAATTTTTCTTAGTTTTTATTGTGATGAAACGCATGCAAATGTTAACATCTTTTATAAACACAGCATACATTTAATAAAAAGAAAAAAAATACAAAAATAGATCGTAACTTAATTAATAAACTATTTTTACAAAATAAATTCTGATTTCAATCATACCCTTGCTTTAAGTTCGAATAGGGACTAATTTGATTGAGATCAAGACAAAATATTATTTTTTCCATTATAAAAATTTAAATCAACCATAACTATATTAAATCTATTGTTATGATTCACTTATAAAGGATAATGAGTTTCATGAGCACGACATTTTTCATACCTTCTGTAAACGTTATTGGCGAGAATGCTTTGCAGGATGCTTTAACTCACATACAAAATTATGGGTTTAAACACGCTTTGATTGTTTCGGATGCTTTTTTAAGCAAATCGGGTGTCATTAAAATAGTTACAGACCTTTTGGCTAAAGTAAATATTCAAGCCTCTATTTTTGACGGTACGCATCCAAATCCAACGGTAACAAATGTTAACGACGGTTTGAAAATCTTAAAAGCAAACCATTGTGATTTTGTTATTTCTTTAGGGGGTGGTTCTCCTCACGATTGTGCAAAAGGAATTGCTCTTCTAGCAACCAATGGGGGGGAAATCAAAGATTATGAAGGCATCGATAAACCACAAAAACCTCAATTGCCTTTAGTATCCATTAATACTACCGCTGGTACTGCCAGTGAAATTACTCGTTTTTGTATCATAACCGATGAAACGAGACATATTAAAATGGCGATTGTTACGCCACAAGTTACACCTATTTTATCGGTTAATGATCCTTCCCTAATGGCGGGTATGCCACCTGGATTAACAGCAGCTACGGGTATGGATGCATTGACACACGCCGTTGAAGCTTACGTTTCCATTATCGCTACCCCAATTACGGATGCCTGTGCGTTAAAGGCGATTACTTTAATTGCAGATAACTTACGTAATGCCGTTAAAAATGGTAAAGACATGAATGCGCGTGAGAATATGGCCTATGCCCAACTTCTTGCAGGGATGGCTTTCAACAACGCCTCTTTAGGTTATGTTCACGCTATGGCCCATCAGCTTGGTGGTTTTTATGGGTTACCTCACGGGGTTTGTAATGCTATTTTGTTGCCACATGTTCAAGAATACAATTTGCCAAAATGTGCAGCACGTCTAAAAGACGTCGCTCATGCTATGCATGTTGACGTCAAACATATGAGCGACGAAGAAGGTGCAAAAGCCTGCATTACGGCAATACGTAATCTTTCTAAAGACGTTAATATTCCAGCCAACTTAACAGAACTTAAAGTAAAATTTGAAGATATTCCAGTATTGGCGGCTAACGCGCTAAAAGATGCATGTGGTGTAACAAACCCACGCCAAGGAGGCCAAGATGAGGTTGAAGCAATTTTTAAATCCGCCATGTAATTTTTAAGTTCAAAACTATCTTAAACACTGCAATTATACTTGTATAATTGCAGTGTTTTTATATTCCAATACTACGATTGATAATGAGACAAGGCTTTAATAAGTAACATAACCAAAATTATTATTTTATCATTAATCTCATCGGAACAATTCAAATAAAACATAGGGTTAAAGCTATTTCATTTAAAATCCAGGTTCAACGCTTTGGACCATAATTAAAGAACCATGAAAAGAAAATAGCTTTACAAAAGAATTATCACCTTCAATAGTAATTGTAGACAAAATTCTAGAAATTTATATACGTTTTGAACCCAAAAAAAGCTGCATCATTTATATTTTTTTGCGCATTAGGATGAATTTCATATTGGAAATCGGGTTGAAAGCGCATTCCTCTTACAACATGAATAATATACGTCAATTCGACAGTACTCTCGGCGGATTGAATGCCGGTTGCTCCGTCTGAAATATCACTTATGGGCAAACCCGTAGCATACATATAACGTTCTAAATTCCGCAATTTTCGGCTCATCATCTGTTGAATAAACAACACACCAAATGCGTCTAAGGGTCTAGCCTTCCAAAAACCCGTATCAATCACACCAGCATATAGTTCATTTTGACGCATACACGTATTAGGATCATTACGCACCCACCCAGCGTAAGTGATCAGACCACTTAAATTACCAGGGGCATTACGATGAATCATTTGATCCAGCAAAATATACTCCATAGCTCGACCCGCTTTCCAATGTTGATTGGGTCCCTTATATTTAAACTCACGCCCACCGTTGACACCTTCTCCCCACACTGGGAAAGGGGATGTATCGTAAGCAAAACCGACTTTATAGTGACCCAACAGATCATGTTTACCCCAATGCGGTTCATAACCAGCTTCAATAGGAATTTCAGCTCCAGCATCTTCAGCCGTACTAACGACAGCGGCCCAACCCGCACGATGTCCAGCCGCGTTTCCAAAAACTGCTCGACTGGTTTGGAACAACCCAACCCGAATATACATTTGTTGCACAGGTCGAATTAACGACGTAATACCCCATGCTGAATCGGGCCATGCGTTGAATCCTCCCACATCTGCGTTCACAGCTTTTGGGTTTCCGCAAATACCATTATTGACAAAGTAACAGTAAATAGGACTAATAGCATAAAAGCCACTAACGTTAGTACGTCCAAAAGAGGTGACAATTTTTCCACCCCAAGAATATTTGTCCAGATACAGGTTAACCAATTTGGCTGCGACGTTACCCCCAGCACCATAAACTTCTTGAACACTCGTAATATTTTCACCAACGGCTTTATTCGCAAGATTTCCATATCGACCGATAACAGTCATATGACTGAGCAATCCATCGGTAATCGCATTACGACCTACTAAAGTTGCCCAATCAATGTCTAAGTTTTCATTGAGTGCACCGGCATTGGTGGCACCTCTTCGAATACCACCTGTAACGTTTGCTTCAAACTCGTTCTGATTCTCAATATTTAAATTGATACCATGCCTGTATAACCAGGTATTCAAACCACCCCAGCTGCCAAAAAAATGCTCTGGTCTAGGCAATAAAGGATTATCTTCGTCTTTTATCTCGTTAATCTTTTTTGGATTACTCTGAGTACGACCCACAGCTGTCCTCCAATCCCCGCCACCCCCTGCAGGGATTAAGTGCCAATCGGTCATTCCATTGTTAGGAACATCATCACTCGCGGTCGATGATGTTGTATCATTGTTGCTTTCTGCTTTTGCAGATTGATTGATTAAAGTACTTCCAGTACCCAATAAAAGACAGAAAAGAAGATAAAACTCTTTTCCACATAACGTGAGTTTCGTTTTTTTTTGCGATGCCATATTTACCTAAATTCCATAATTGAGTTATTCAAAACTGTTTATCAATTTGGTGCAAAATACTAATAATTCATTGGTTAAGTACAAATACGTACTCAGTTCATAC
>NZ_CAWUGZ010000101.1:0-7842 GCF_963921845.1 Commensalibacter sp. Nvir
AAAAGAAGCTACAGAAATTACGATAGAGATTATTGAACGTTTTGAGGCTTATGAACAACATAAAATAGCATTGTTTTCAATTCCTCAGACCTATGCAGAAGCGTTAAGATTAGCAGCCGACCAGGCTGAAGAAATCAAGGAACTCAAACCGAAAGCGGAGGCACTGGAACGGATTGCTGTCTCAGATGGATCCATGTGTATCACGAATGCGGCAAAGGATTTGCAAGTTAGACCTAAAGAGCTGTTTAATTACCTAATTCAGAACGGTTGGATTTATCGCAGGAATGGAAATGCAACTTGGCTAGCGTATCAGAAGAAAATACAACAAGGATTATTGGAACACAAAGTAACGGAGATCTCTTGCGATGATGGAAGTCAAAAAATCATTGAGCAGGCAAAGGTCACTCGTAAAGGCTTAGCCAAGCTTGCCGAGCTTCTCAACCGCAAAGCAGCGTGAGGAGGGGGTGATGAACGTTGAAGACTTGAGTAACAAAAGCGTTGTTCCCCATGATCTTTTAAAAAAAGCAGCGTATTTAACCCGTAGCACCCCAGTGGTTTGCAAGCTTATTTCACAATTGATGCAAGGGCTTAAAATTGAATTAGAAAAGGAAAAAGTTTATGAGGGCTCAATAGAGGATTTTTTATGTCAACTGCAATATTTACTGTATGCATTAGAGCAAGATAGCAACCAATTGCATCATAAAATTTTAGAAGCAGGCTACAAATATCTTTTATATTACCAAAATTAACCCACAAAGCCACCCAAACGGTGGCTTTTTTTATGGGTTTTCTGTTTTGATTAATGGGAAATGAAGTCCTGTAAGATCAAATTCAAAGTAATGCATACCACTTTCTTTTAATTTCGCTGTAATCGTAAGTTCTCTATGGATAAAAAATTGCCTCATAATTTCGGGTGATTGAAATATAAATTCTGAAATATGAAGAGGCTCGAACTCTGTAAGTTCTTTACTGTAGGTTTTTGCATACATTCCATCATCAAAATTCAAAATAAATTGCGCCTTATTAGATTTAATGGGTTTTTTTGAATCATCATCAAAGCTAACAAAGCTGTCATTTATAGCAGAAATAGTAATATTTTTATATTTAGGACGATGACAACTTTTGAGAAATTGAGACGGAATATTATCATCTAAAGTTAAGACTAAAAAAATAGGTTTATTTTGACGATTATATAGCTCGTTCTCATCAGATCCACGCGAAAGATATGTATTAAAACTTTCTGGTCGGATTGGACTGGCATGCCATTTTATACAGTCTTTTTCCCATGTTGTAGAGGTATTAATAAACTGTGCTTTTGTTTCATCTATATGAATAATATTAACCAAACATAATACTGTAAGAACTCCGAATAATTTTTTCATAAAATACTCCTTCTTAAATATTGCTTAAACTATATCCCTCTTTTTTATATTCACCAAGCCACCCGTTGCGGTGGCTTTTTTATTGAAAGGTATCCCATGACGGTACTGGACGAATTCATCTTACAATATTCGATTAATGTCAAAAATGCCCAGGCGTTGGATGAATTGCAAGCCAAACAAAAGCTGTTTGGCAATGGTGCCAATCGCTTTGTCGGGGACGTGGGCAAAAACGTGAATGAGGTGTTGGGTCAGCTCACCAAAATTTCACCTGAAGCAGGGAAAGTTCTCAATTTTCTTTCGCAAATCCGCAATCAATTGAATGCTGCCCCCTTGGGCAAACTGGGGTGTGCGCTTCTTCATAGCAAGCATCCGGCTGTGTCGTCGGTGGCCAAATCCAGCCAGCCGATGGTGATTGAAGTAAAAAACGCTGTCATTCATGTGGCGCACCAATTCTCCTTAACGTATAAGAAAGGATCTAGCCTTGAGAAAAAAGGAGAAGGCAATCCCCCTACACCAGGGGTTAAAGCGTCTGCTGCGCCGGCAGAGGCCGCCATGGAAGAGCGTGCCCTTATGGAAGGGGTCGAGATAGCGGGAGGAATGGGTGGGGCGTCGTTGTTGGGTGGTCCGCTTAAGGTGGCCGTGGTGGCTTTAACGACGGCCTTTATCGTCTTGCGCCATTTCGTCAACCAATACCGTGAAGCGTTGGCTCAGCAACTGGAGGTGGGCAATAAGATTGGATTGAGTACTCAGCAAGTGGAAAACCATCAACGTGCCTTGGTTCGTGCGGGCAAAGGGTTTTTAACGACCAACGATGCCGCGCAGATGATGGAAAAGATTGCGGCGGTGGGCATGGCGTCGGCGCGTGACCTTAACCTCCTTAATCGTAACAGCGTGGCGCTGCGTATGGCCAAGGTGGATGCGCGCGATCAACACGGCGATTACAAAGGCACCGAAGCTTTAATCAACGATCTGTCGGATCAATTGGGCAAGATGACCGAAGCACAAGCGCAGGCCGTGGGCAATGCCATTGGTTTGACCTATCAAGAGACCGAAGCGCTGCGCAACAACACCGCGGCTAGACGCCAAGAAACCGCCCTTACCAACATGCAAATCATTCAACGCCAACAAGCCAAAGAGGCGATCTTGGCCTTACAGCAAAGTGAAAGCGAGTTGGATCTGGAATGGAATAAATTAACCACCACCATCGGCGTGTATTTTGCACCCATTATTGAAGAGATTACCGAAGGGTTTGTTAAACTGGGCACGGTGATGCTCAAGGCGACCAATTGGCTGATCACACCCAAAAACGTTAATGAAAAGGACCTGAGCAAACACAATAAGGAGTTGTTAGAAAAAGCACGCATGGAGCGTGATCAACAGCTGAAGGATTCGCAATTGCGGGTGCGCACCTTGCAAAGTCTGGATTTGCTTAGTGGTAACATCAGTGCGTTGAACGACACCTTAACGGATACCAACCAAGTGTGGTTGGCGTGGGCAGGCAATGCCAATCATGGCACCTCCTATCAACCCAACGCGTTGTACAGCAAAAATGAACTTTATGGCACCTCTGGCACGCATCGCTTTGATTCCCTCATCGATAAAGCTGCTGAGAAAAACAATGTCAGTGCCCCTTTTGTCAAAGCTATTATGGATACAGAGTCGCATTTTGATCCCAACGCCCGTTCCAAAGTTGGGGCGTTGGGGTTGATGCAACTTATGCCCGATACCCTCAAACGGTGTGGGTTAACCCCGCAAGAGGCGCTGAACCCTACAAAGAACGTGGACGTGGGCACCAAAGAGTTAAGGCAGTTGCTTGAACATTACCATGGTGATCTAAGGTTGACTGCCATGGCTTACAACGTGGGGCAAGGCAATATTGACCATTGGTTAAAAACGCACACTATGTTGAATGGCAAACCGTTGCCCAAGTCGGTGGAAAAATATGCCGATACTGTCCTCTCCAAAATTCCTATCAGCCCTTACGATAACCCCAAGAAAACCGGCAGAGATCCGTATTTCGACAGTCAGTTGGTTGCAGAGATTGCTGGTGAACTTAATAATACTAATCCCCAACAGCTTTTATCGGGGGAAGGCATTTCCAAGAAGGATTTAGAATACCAATACACGTATGATAAAATCAGAAGAGAAGCGGAGATCAAAAAAAACGAAGACTTCATTGCAGCGGCCAAAAAAGCGCCCGTTCAGACGTTTGAGTTACGTCAGAAATTGAAAAGTGCGCAAGAGCAATTGATTATCCTTCACGCTAAACTTGAAAAACTATGGCCAACCTATCGCAAGCTCATAGAACGCGCCGATGTGAATGAGCTGCAAATCTATGCGGGGAGGCCCGATCCCAGAAACCTTAATCTGCCCGATATCAATTCAGGAAATGACGCGAACAAGGAAAAAGCGTCTTTAACATCGATGTCAAAGCCTCTGCCAAAGGTGAATGCAGCGAATATTTCCGAGGACGGTTCGCATTACGCCAAGAAGGCAAAGGCGGTGATGGAGGCCATGAACATGCAGTATGCGCAGCTGCAAGCCTATCAACAAAACCCAAACCCGCAGCAACCCCCCATTTATTCTTCGCCCGCCCCTAAACCAGCGCCAGCCCCCAAACCCGCACCGGTGTTAAATCAAACCATTAACATTCATATTCACGACGCCCACGATCCCAAACGCATTAGTGAAGAAGTACAACGCCATTTGGACGAAAGCAATGCCAAATTGGTGGCTTCCTTTGCATCGGGGACGTTGGCATGAGCTTATCGTTAAACCGTCGTATCCTTCGGGTGGATATCAGCCATTCGGATGGGTTTAAACTCAATGTCGATCAGCAATTGGCGTTGGAAGTGACCATTGAAAAAAATTGCTTGGATCCTAATACCAATGCCACTATCGTGGTGTATAACCTTACCGATCATCAGCGCAATATTTTAATTACCCGCGTTTCGAAATACAATTATTGGTATAACCAAAACAACCTTGATAACGCCCGTGCGTGGGTCACCCCCGTCGTTATTTCGGCAGGGTATAAAATAAACAAACAAGAGCAGGTTAATTTAATTTTCCAAGGACAACTGATTACTGCAGAGTTAACGTCTGGACCGCCCGATGTGGGGGTACGGTTGATGGCCATCACCAATTATTTCAGCCGTTCCGATTTTAAATTTTACCAGCTCAACTCCAATTTAACTTATAAGCAATTTGCCTTGTGGGTAGGCAAGCAGCTGAACCTAACCGTGAATTGCAACACCTTGTATGACGATCAAACCATTACCAATGCTGGAATTGGGGCGTCCAATGGCCAAGGCTTAATTGCCGAGCTCAATCAAATGTTTTACAGCAAAACCTTGGCGTGGGTAGATAACACGATATTGAACGTCATTGATTTGGGGGATCAAGGCATTGATGATGAATTGTTGGATTATGATAATTTTCTAGGCGTGCCGCAATACAACGAAACTGGGGCGCAGTTTAAAATTATGTTCGATCATCGCGTGACCGTAGGCAAAAAGGTTCATCTTAAAAGTCTCCTGGATCCCTTAACCTTTCACAATCAATCCTTCACGGTGTTTAAATGCCTCTATCGGTTAACGTCGCGCAGCAATGAATTCTCTGTAACCGCATGGTGTCAGCAATGATAAAAGCACAGTCCGTTGAGCTTTATGGCCAAACCTATCGCATTCAACTCTTTGCGGCAATCGAAGGGTTTGAACGTTTTGATCAACATTCCCCGCTCGTGCTCCTGCAAAAAACCAGTGTTGTGGTGGAAGACCAATTAAAAATATTGGATAGCGCTGAAACTATTGATGCGTACGTGCTTGATCCCACCCATGTCGTCGCCCCCGTAGCGGTGGTTAAGGCGTTGATGAACGTGGTGCATCGCTTTAATTTTGGCTTTTTGGATACGTGGCAGCCGATGGAAAAACCCCATGTGGTGGAAAATACTAAAGGGGTGGCTCGGCAAAGTAAAAACCTTAATCCCATGATTAGCGCCCTGTTGCAAAACCATTACGCCACGTTGCATGAGCTAGAAACGCTTTACAGCGTTAAGGACGTGTTTGTTCTGTATGATGCCTTGTTGGAAGAACAGATAAACAAAGCCTTAGCCTATCACGTTCAATCCAAACAAAGGAAACGGCATTAGCATGACCTCTTCGCTTAATTTTTTCTCCCGCGATCAGCACAGTCCGTTTGCTTCACTAACCCGTATCTTGAGCGAGTTTCAAGCCAACTTGCACGTAATGCTGCCATGCAAAGTAAAACAAGTAAACCGCGAGAAAGGGTTGGTTTCGGTGACGCCGCAGATCCAATACGTGGATCCTACCGGCAAAGGCTATTCCCGGGGAACCTATCACAACTTGCCTATTCTTTCCTTAGGAGGAGGCGGGTTTAGTCTTAACTTTCCCATTGCGGTAGGGGATTTGGGCTGGATTTTGGCCTGTGATCGCGACGTTCACGCTTTTTTGAAAGACAAAACGGAAGGACCGCCACCAACCTATCGCAAGCACTCCTTTGCCAGTGCTCTGTTCGTGCCGGACATGTTCAATCAAGTAAAGCTGCAAGCCGACTCAACCAATGGGGTGGTGTTGCAAAAAACCGATGGCAGTACCCGCATTGTGGTGAAGGATGGGAACATTACTTTGGTGACCAGCGGTGATACCCACATCAAAGCCGACAAGGGCGTAACCATTGACGCCAATGTACAGATTAATGGTACCTTACACGTTACCAAAGACGCCCAGATTGATGGATCTGTTAGTGCCAGCAAGGATGTGAAAGCAGGCTCCATCTCCCTTACCTCACATGTGCATGGTGGCGTACAGAGCGGGAGTGGAACTACCGGTCAACCGAGATAAGAAGGAATAATACCCTCTTATCATGTGGAGTAAAATGGGATAAAATAAGAAGGAATGGATAAAGGAGGTTAATTAAACTGCGATGCCCTATAACGATGAATGTGTAGCAAATTGCATATTAGAGAAGGCTTTTAATGAAAAGCGTTCGGATCTGACCCCTATGAAATTACAAAAAATGTTGTTTTTTTTGAATGGGTGGGGGTTGGCCATTACCCATGAGCCAGTTGTTGAAGGTAAATTTGAAGCGTGGCCTTATGGGCCTGTGATTGCTGAATTGTATTCCAAAACAAAACGGTTTGGAAAAAAAACTATTGATTCATATTTTGTTACTGAAGATAACGTGTATATTGTTTCAAGAACGCAAAAACAATTCTATGATCTTCTCGATAAAGTGTGGAAGAAATATATTAATTGCAGTGCTTATCAACTGTCCGAAATTACGCACGAAGTGGACAGTCCGTGGTGGATTACTAAAAAAGAGGGTCATAAAATTATAAAAGATGATATTATAAAACAATATTTTGTGGATTTAGCTTCTTTCAAACGATGATAATTTGATGCAAAAGAATATTATGGATTCTATTTCTACCGACTCTATTGAACAAGCAATTTTATCTAAAAATACTTTAGAATCTAAACAAAATGTTTTTGATAATTCAGGAAAAGGGATATCTTTGGATGGGGGAAGGCATGAAACACTAAAATTAAAATATGCCAATAAGCAGAAATCTCGCGAACAAAAGATAGGTTGGATTGGGAAATGTATTGGTTCAGAAGCGGACAAACCAAGTAATATTGCGTTTATCGTTATTATTTTATTAATAATCTTTTTATTCTGTATTGGATTTATTTTTTTCGCAATGTGGGTTATTCTCACCCTACGTCAGATACATCTTTTACATTATCCCCGATTTGGAAGTTTGTATTTGAAAATATTCAGTATAATTGCAACCATAGTAACCTTGTGTTTAGGTTATATATTTGGATCAGTAAAAAAGTAATTTATCTATTCTATTCCTACTATAGTTCTTAATTTATTTAGCTCCATAGTGTCCTTTGCACTGAATAATTTCGCACTGGTTATTTGCAATACGATACACAATGCGATGTTTTTCATCGATGCGACGACTCCAAAAACTGGAAAGATCACCTTTAAGCGCTTCGGGTTTGCCCTTTCCTTCGTAGGGATGTCGGCTTATCTCTTTGAGAAGCTCATTAATTTTTTTCAAAATCTTTTTATCGTTGTTTTGCCAAAAGAGGTATTCCTCCCATGCGTTCGAAGAAAAGTTAACGTTCAATGTTCTAGCTCCTGAAGCTCATTAAGTGTTTTGGTAACGGTTTTTCCTTGTTTGAGTTGGTGTAAAGAACGTTTTAAAGCGGCTTGATTTTGAGGAAGAAAAAAAGGATCAAGTTGTGGCTGGAACGGAAGCCCATGTGTACGCACCATTTGTTTTAAAAAAATGCGAACAGCGGTGGTTAAGTCCATTCCTAAGTCATTGGCTACTTGTTGGGCTTGCTCTTTAAGGTCTTCATCAATTCTAATTTGTAAGTTCATCATGGATGCGTTTCCTTTATATACTTTAGGTTTAGTATATTAT
>NZ_CAWUGZ010000102.1:0-5352 GCF_963921845.1 Commensalibacter sp. Nvir
ATGCATAGTTCAAATAAAAAAGAATTTATAGTTGAAAAAATATTTTTATAGTTACCAATAAATTATTATTTTATGTTATCTAAAGTAAATGGGTAATAGATTTACAAAATATATTTATCGGATAGTTTATAATCTTTAAAAATAAAATTTTTACTTTTGTAAATACATATTATATTGATAGGGAAAGAAAATGGTGGAGCCAAGGGGAATCGAACCCCTGACCTTCTGAATGCCATTCAGACACTCTCCCAACTGAGCTATGGCCCCACGTTAAAATTGATATAAACGCTTCGATTTAAAAAATCAATTAATAATCTATGAAAAAAATTTAAAATTTTGTTACGAATTTAAAGAAAAATTGCAATTAAATAATTCGGTATAGGTAGAGATGGCCATGTTATTGTCAGCTCTACTAATTTTCTATCATTGAATGGTAAAATAAAAACTCATATCCATTACAAAACGTAATAATATAAATAGTTAACTTATAATTTTGCTGAATTTATTTAATGTTCAAAATCAATCAACGCTTTACTTTTATTTTAGTTCTATAAGGGTGTTTATAATTTTAATAATTTTTTTTAAATTTATTTTTTTAACATAGAAATAGCTTGTTCTTCTAAAAACAAAATTATCTTATCTTTTATTTTTACCAACTTTTCATTTTATCATTATCTTGTAATGCACATTTATTAGCATTCATATTGATGATGAAATTAATGCGCAAATGAATGCTATATATATTTTTATGTATTGTTTTTATGTCCAACCATTAACGAAATATTATTCCAACATGCCAAAAAAGGATAAGTTATTGTTAGCCATAAGAATCCGAAAAAATAAAATTATTTTTTTATTTTGCAATAATTTAACAAAATAATGGTTGTGAATTTTTGAGGTACATGGGGATTGTACGATACCGAAATTAGCAAAGTACTGAGTACTGGGGATTACAGGCAAATTCCAACTCTCGGTGAATTGTACACAGGCTTTATTTGATAAAATCTGGATAAATAGAAATTTTTAAATAAATTCAAATAGTTAAAAACAGTACACATTGTGTGAAAAAAGGGGTACATTTTCTTAAAGATGGGTACCACAGTACTAACAGACCTTATAAACACAACCTTCTAAGAATTTAAAATTTATTTTTAAAGTATGGTTATATAAAAATTCTAAATTTTGATACGCTTAATAAAAAAGAGTAAAAAGAAAGTTTCTTAAATGCCATTAACGGATAAAATATTATTAAATGTATTAAAAGGACAACATAGTTGGCCACCGCCAATTTGGCTAATGAGACAAGCTGGTCGTTATTTACCTGAATTCAAAAAACTTAAACAACAGACTGATTTTTTAACACGTTGTCTTCATTCCGATTTGGCTGTAGAAATTACCTTACAACCTCTTCAACGGTTTGCTTTTGATGCAGCGATTTTATTTTCAGATATTTTAATATTGCCCTGGGCTATGGGACAAGAATTGCATTTTGTTGAAGGAAAAGGCCCTAGATTACCTCCTATTACTTCTCAAAAAGAATTAGAATTATTAAGACCCGAAAAAATTATAGAGAAAACAGAGCCTATTCTTGAAACAATTAGAAGATTAAATTGTATATTAAATTCCACTTCTCAGACACATAAACCATCGTTAGCTTCACCTGCATTGATAGGGTTTGCTGGTTCTCCTTTTACAGTTTCTTGCTATATGATAGAAGGGGGAAGTTCAAAAGATTTTTCAATCGTTTTTCAAATGATTTATAAAAATACAGCTTTATTTAATCGTTTAATAGATCTTTTAGTTCAAACCACTGCGGATTATCTTTGTCGTCAAATTGAAGCTGGAGCAGAAGTAATTATGTTATTCGATAGTTGGGCAGGTATATTACCTATGTCTTTGTTTCAAGCATATGTTATTAATCCAACAAAGCAAATTGTGCGCCAATTACAAAAAAAACATTTTCACACTCCTATTATTGGTTTTCCACGATTAGCTGGTACAAAATTGTTTGCTTATGTTCAACAGACAGGGTTAAAAGCAATAGGGCTTGACCAAACGGCAGATATTAATTTTTTAAATCAATATATAAATGAGGAAATAGTTTTTCAGGGAAATCTTGATCCCTTATGTTTATTAAACAATAAAAAAATCATGCAAGATGAAACGTTTAAGATTTGTCAAACTTTAAAAAATAGACCTCATATTTTTAACCTTGGCCATGGTATTTTGCCTTCCACGCCCTTAGAAAATGTTTACCAACTTGTTGAATATTTACGGGCTTTAATATAAGAGAGTATAATTCAATGAAGAATATTTTAAAAACAACACTTTTAAACGCTCCAAAAGCAGCCCATCCAGATGGAAAATTGAAACTGGTTATTTTTGATTGCGATGGAGTTCTCGTTGAAAGTGAACATTTAGTCAGTCAAGTTATCGGCCACGAAGCAAGAATAAAAGGATGGAACATCACCGATAAACAGGCCAGAGAAATTTTTAGTGGTGTACAACTTAGGGATGTTCAAAAAGAAATACAAAAACATGTAAGCAATCCATTACCTGATGATTGGAATGTGAAAATTCATGAAAAAATTGTAGATGCTATGCAAGGGGATGTTCAACAAATAGAAGGAGTTGAAGATATTCTACAAACTTTGCAAAAATTAAACCTTCCCTATCGTATTGGTTCGAATTCCTCAATGCGTGAAATGACCATGAAATTTACAAAGACCAATTTACAAAAATGGTTTTCAAAGGATCGTATTCATTCTGCTCATGATGTAAAACGTTCAAAACCTTTTCCCGATTTATATCTTTATGCGGCCGAGCAAGAAGGCGTTAAACCTGAAGAATGTTTCGTTATCGAAGATTCGGATACAGGTTTAAAAGCAGCTTATGATGCAGGTATGGTGTGTATTTTACTAAGAGATTTGGAAAAACCTGCTCCAAATTATCCAGGTTTGATCAGAGTAAACTCACTAAAGGAGGCTTCAAATTTCATAACTGAAGTTTTAAAAAGTCAAAACAATTTTAAGAGGTAATCAATGATTACGGTCCTTGTTCCTTATGTTTTGTGGTTAAAAGCAATTCATATAATTACAGTGATTGCATGGATGGCTGGACAATTTTATTTACCTAGATTATTTGTTTATCACTGCCAAACCAACTTAGGATCTGAGGAGAGTGAACGTTTCAAAATTATGGAATACAAGTTATTACGCATGATTATTAACCCTGCTATGACTGCTTCTTTTGTTTCGGGTATAGTGTTGGCTATTATTCCTGGTGTAATTGATTATCATACGTATTGGTGGATTGTTAAACTTGTTTGTTTGTTTGTTTTAACAGGATATCATGGAATGTGTTCTCGTTGGCGTCGTCAATTTGAGATCGATCAGAATATTCATTCTGAAAAATTTTATCGTTATATGAATGAAGTACCAACAATCTTAATGATTACTATTGTTATTATGGTTGTTGTACAGCCCTTTTAGGAAAATTAAATGAAGTTTTGTACTTCTTATGAAGATATTGTTCAAGCATCAAATATTTTAAAAACTAAAGCCGTTCAAACACCTGTTTTTACGTCTAGAACTGCTAATCAACTTTCAAATGCAACGCTTTACTTTAAATGTGAAAATTATCAGCATGTAGGTGCTTTTAAATTTAGAGGGGCTTTCAATGCAATCGCTAAATTATCCGAAGATCAAAAAAAAAGAGGCGTAATTGCTTATTCGTCGGGCAATCATGCTCAAGCAGTAGCATATGCTAGTAAATTACATAACATTCCTGCTCTTATTGTTATGCCCTATGATGCACCTAAAATTAAAATGGCTGCAACAAAGGAATATGGTGCTGAAATTTATCATTACGACCGTTACACTGAAAATAGAGAAACTATAGCCAAAACAATTGCTGACGATAGAGGTTTAACCCTTATTCCTCCTTACGATCATCCCGATGTTATTGCTGGTCAAGGAACATGTGCAAAAGAATTGATTGAAGAAGTAGGCGAGCTGGATTATTTATTTGTTCCCTTAGGTGGAGGGGGATTGTTAGCGGGTTCTTTACTTTCCGCAAAACATTTACTTCCTTCTATACGTGTTATTGGAATAGAGCCCGAAGCGGGTAATGATGTGCAACAATCCCTCAAAAAAGGAGAAATTGTTGAAATACCTACACCAAAATCAATAGCAGATGGTGCAGTTACTACACATGTTGGTTACCATAATTTTGAAATTATTCGCCATTATGTTAACGATATCATAACAGTTCCTGATAAACCTTTGATTGAAATGATGAAATTTTTTGCTGAACGAATGAAAATGATTGTAGAACCAACAGGTTGTCTAGCTGCTGCAGCGGTGATGGAAAAATATTTGCCGGTAAGGCAGAAGAAAATAGGTATTATCGTAAGTGGTGGCAATGTAGATATGCAACAATTCGCTTATTGGATGGGTTAAATACATATCCAATAAGCCCTATTTTCAATCCAGAAAGTAATTTAATTGCATTTGACCCATTGATCTGAAACAGTGTCTTTTTGTAAAAAAGATTGAGCTAACGTTATATTTTGTTTAAGGCAAATATGTTGTGTTTCAATTAATTTACGAAGCAAATTATTTTTATTACAATCGTCAGTATTATGCTTTTTTTGCGTACATTGATCGAAGGTATAAGCATATTGCCTATAAATAGGAAAAAGAGCAGTGGTAAAAATATCAGGAATAGGCATAGTTGAATAGTAATCGAGTTTAGGAGAAAAAGGCGGAGGTAAAAGAATGTAATGATCTTTGGCAAAATTTTCTAAAGATAATAACGTATGATTAATATCATCTATTGAAATAGAAAGTTTTTTGTTATCATCAAAAAAAACCATTACTGTATTATTTTTTTTGATTTCTTTAAAAAAATCTAGACTATCAAGTGCTTCTAAGGTGGTTTGATAAATCAATTTATCTTTCGTTTGAATTAGTTGGTGATTAAAATCACCGATATTTAATTCAAGAAAAGGTTCATTTTGATAAAGAAATTGATGAAAATTAACCTGCAAAATTAAAGAGTATTGATTAGGTTTTATAGTTAATGAAAAAGGCAAATTTGTTTTATTTAGGTTTAAAATAATTTTGTTATAATATTCGTATAAATCCCATGAACCTAATGGTTCTTTTTTAATAAAAAAAATATCATTTTCCTCTTTTTTAGATATAGAAAATGCATTTGTAATGCTCATTAAAAAAATAATAAAAAATAATAAAAACCTATTCATAAAAATCCTCGTCTAATGATAATTTAATCAAATTATTTCAATATTTTATTACCATGAAATTAAACAATTAACGAGTAGGTTCATAC